>CAVKEL010000021.1:0-6039 GCA_963655445.1 Acutalibacteraceae bacterium
GCAGAGAAAAATGAAACTGAAAAATATCCAGATTCAAACAATGTTTATCCATATATTTCTCCAAGCAAAACATCAACATATAAATACAATATTTTTAGTCAAAAATATATAAATTTCTTAGATAAACTTAAAAATGAAGATAAATTAATTAATGATTATTTAATTAATTATAGTGATTATTATTCTTTTAATTTAATAACTGAATTCCCTGATTCAATTGATGAAAAAACAAATGGTGGTGTAGCTAGTGTAAACTACATTACTTCAAATTATATTAGTTCATCTCTTTCTCAATATACTGGTTTACCAACCAATTATTTCCATGCTTTATATGGAGAAGAAGAATATATTTCTGAATCTTATGAAATTATTGAAGGTGCCTATCCAACAAAAAGTAATGAACTAGTTTTAGTTGTTGATAATTGTAATAGAATTAATTTTTCAACTTTAAAAGCGCTTGGTTTTTATAATTCAGCTGATTCTGAAACCAATGTAATTGTTAAAGAAGGGGATACTAAGGTTAAACCAATCACATGGGATACTATAAAATCTAAAAAGTATAAAGTATTTTCATTTAATGATTATTATAAGAAAGACCAAATCTATACAACAACCGATGGAGAAGGTAATACGGTTGAACTTCAAAACTATGTCACAAATGATTTAAATGAGTTATATTCTGATGATTCTAAGGGTGTTGAACTCAATATTGTTGGTATTTTAAGACCAAAAAAGACTACAACAATTCCATTAATGACAGTTGGTCTTTGCTATTTAAGCTCATTACAAAACGAACTTTTTGATGAAAACGATGACACAAAATACGATGTACCTATTGTTGGTGATTTTGAGAAAAATTTAATAATTAAAGACGTTAATGGTTATGGTACTGGTAATTTTGCAAGTTTTGTTAAAGATTTAACAGAAGTTATGTCTGAATCTACATTATCAACTACTAGTTTAGCGACATTATATAATAGATATTTTGCGTGTTATGGAGCTACTGATGTTTCAAAAGCATATACGAGTATAAACTATTATTTAAGATATGCTGAAGGTTTTGGCTGCGATATGATTCCACAAGATCTTTTAGAAAATGGCATTAGCAATAGTGATTTTATGTCTGAATATGTTAAAGGTATGCTTGAAGATTATACAAAAGGAGATTTAAGTTCTGCTATTAAAAAAGCAATAGGAATTTATGCTTACACATATTCTTATAGTACGATAAGTAATATTGTTATTTTCCCTAAAGATTTGAGCAGCAAATCTAAATTAAAAGAAGCATTAGATGAATATAATGTCATTGGCGAAGGTATATATCATGCAAATAGTGAAAAAGAGCAAATTTACTATTCAGATATAGCTAGTGATATAACAAGTGGAATTGGACAAATGATTACAATTATTTCTGTTGTTTTAATTATTTTTGCATCAATTTCATTACTTGTTAGCTGTGTCATGACTGGAATTATTACGTATACATCGGTAATTGAGAGGACAAAAGAGATTGGAATTTTAAGGGCAGTTGGAGCAAGAAAAAAAGATGTAAGTCGTCTTTTCCAAGCCGAATCTTCAATAATTGGTGGAACAAGTGGCATTATTGGTTGTGCCCTTGCATATTTGATATGTATCCCAGCAAATTATATTTTAAATAGCGTTTATAGTGATTATAATCTTGGAGAAATTGCAAAATTAAGTATATATCATGTTATTCTTCTTATTGTTATTTCTATTTTGTTAACTTTAATTAGTGGTTTAATTCCATCAAGAATTGCTGCTAAGAAAGATCCAGTAATTGCATTAAGGAGTGAATAATGAAGAAGAAGATTGTTCAAGCGGAAATTGAAAGATTTTTCCCTAACTTTGAAGAAGGTTTGAATTATGATCAAGTTAAAACTCGAAATGATCAAAAATTAAACAATAAGGTTAAGGACGACACAAAAAAACAATATTTAATGATTATATTAAGTAATGTATTTACTTTTTATAATGTTTTGCTTTTCACTATTGGAATATTTTTACTTGTTGCGGATTTTCAAAAACAATGGACCAATTGCTTCTTTATGGTTGTTGTTATAACAAATACGGCAATTGGTTTAGTTCAAGATTTAAGATCGAAATATAAAAGAGATCGATTAACAATTATTGATGCAAAAAAAGTTGAATGTGTTAGAAGTTCAAAAATAGAAAATATTGATATCGATAAAATTGTTTTAGATGATATTTTACATTTAAAAGAGGGCGATCAAGTCCCTTGCGATTCTTTTGTTTTAAGTGGAAATGTTATGGTTGATGAATCAATTTTAACAGGAGAATCTTTGCCAATTAAAAAAGTCGCAGGTGCAGGACTTATGAGTGGATCTTACATTTTAAGTGGTTCTGTTTTTGTAAAAGTTATTGCAGTAGGCAAAGAAAATTATGCCAGTAAAATTCAAGCAAAAACAAAAGATTATAAAGCTCCAAAATCGCAAATGTTTCTTCAATTAAATAGATTATTTAAAGTGATTTCTGGAATTGTTATTTTTGTTGGTTTATTAACAATACTTTCAAAAGGTTTAGTTGATAGTGTTTTTTCAGATTATGAATCATTTCAAAGAGAAATTGCTCCAATAGCAGGCGCTTTAATTTCAATGATTCCTTCTGGTATGTACCTTTTAATTTCTACAACATTAACTGTTGGAGTTATTGATTTAAGTGGCAAAAAAGTTTTGGTACAAGATATGTATTCAATTGAAACTTTGGCTAGATGTGACATTTTATGTTTAGATAAAACCGGAACAATTACAGATGGAAATATGTCGGTTTATGACACTATTATCCTTAATAATAGTCCATTTACTAAAGATAGATTACATGCAATTTTATCTAGTTATTTAAATGCTGTTGGCGATACTAATTTTACAGCCAAAGCCATGAATGATTTTTATGGTGTCTCGAATGTATTTGCTAAGATTAGTTCACTACAATTTTCAACTTATAATAAATATTCTTCTGCAACATTAGAAGATGTCGGGACAATTACTGTTGGTGCATTTGGTTATGTTCCAATTATTGATGAAAATGAAGAAGTAAAAAAACTTGTGGAAGATTATAGTTCAAAAAGTTATCGTGTTTTAGTTGTTGGATGGTCAAAGAAACCAATAAAAGATAATAAATCTCCTGAAGAAATGGTTCCAGTTGCTCTAATTCTAATTCAAGATAGAATTAGGGAAAACGCGGCTGATATCATTGGTTGGTTCATTAAAAAAGGCGTAAACATTAAAGTTATTAGTGGAGATAATCCACTGACAGTTCAAGAAGTTGCTAAAAAAGTTGGTATTTTAAATAGTGATAAATGCATTTCTTTAGAAGGTTTATCAGCAGATGAAGTAAGAAAAGCAGCTTTTGAATATAACATTTTTGGTAGAGTAACCCCTGAACAAAAAGAGATTATTGTAGATGCATTGAAGGAAGAAAAACATGTTGTTGGAATGTTTGGTGATGGAGTTAATGATTTATTAGCGCTTAAAGCTAGTAATGTTGGTATCACAGTAGGTTGTGCAAATAGTGCAGCTAAAGATTTAGCAAATATTATCTTGTATAATAATGATTTTGGATCTTTGCCTGATGTTATCGCTCAAGGAAGAAGGGTTATTAATAACTTACAAAGAACTTGCAGTTTATTTTTGATTAAAACTTTATATGCAATTTTGATTAATGTATTCTTCTTAGTCACAGCGGCAACGATTAAGTTAACTTATCCATTTGAGCCAGCGCACTTCTATGGATGGGATGTTATTTGTATTGGTGTTGCTGCTTTCTTCTTAGCTTTAGAGAAGAATAATGAAGAAATTGTTAAAGGAAGTTTTATATTGAATATTTTTAAAGCGGCTTTAATTAATGGAATTGTAATGGCAGTTGAAGTGATGGTTTTGTTCTTAATAAGTAGATGGATGGATGTAGGATATAAAAACGAAGTAGTAACTTACGCAGTTTATTTTATGGCGGGAGGGTCTATTATTTCACTTTTTGGAGTCTCTTATCCATTTGATAAATTTAGATTATCTATATTTATTATGTCTATAATTGGCACCGCTATGATCTTCTTATTAAGTTATGTTTCTCCTTGGAATATTGTTAAATTATATAAAGACACATCATTTGCTCATATTGCAATTATAGATGGAATAATGCTTGTTGTGATGATTATTTTGACTTTTGGTTTATATAAATTATTTGGAAAAATATTTTCAAATAACAAAAAAGTAAAAGAGGAAAATTAAGTATGGTAAGTACAGAAAAAGATATTCAAAACACATTTAAAAAGTTATTAGATAAATATGAATTTAATGAAATTGACGTTAACAAAATTTGTACTTCATTAGATATTAAAAGACAAACTTTTTATTACCATTTTAGAAATATTTATGATGTTATTTTTTCAATTTATTGTTATCAAAAGATTCAAGAAGCTTATGAAAACGATTTAAGTTCAATTGTTAGAAATATTTTTACTTTTCTTTTTTCTGATCAAAGTTTTAATTTAACGATTGCAAAGAGTAATGCAAATGATGTTTTAAATAGTTTTATCAGCGGATATATTTCTAATTCTTTAAATAGAATTTTAGACCGATATAATCTTAGAATTAATGATAAAAAAGATATATGTAGGTTCTTTTCTAAAGGACTATCAGAGCAATGCTTATTTTATTTTTCAACTAATGAATATAGTATAAATGAAGCAACAAAAAGGATTTCAAATTTATTTAATGAGGATGTTTTAAAAACAATTATTAGAAAGTATCAAAATAGTATTGAATAGTTAAAACTTTTACTATAAAAACAATAGTGATAATATATTTAAGGTAGATCTTACTTATATTAATTCACGTTGGTTGATTACCATAAGGAGATTTATATATGTCAAAAGAAGATGTAGTTAGTTTGATCGTTTATACAATGATGATTGCAATTGCAGCCATTATTGGTTTTGCTGTTATTAGTCCTTCGCTTGAAGGTGTGTCTTCAATTAATGGGATGCAAATAACAGGTTTTTTAATTTTATCTTTGCTTATTGCAGTTGTTGTGCAAGTTATTTTATTTGAAGTTGGGCATGTAATTGGAGCAAAAATAGGAAAATACAAAATTATTAGTTTTAATGTACTCGGTTTTTGCTTTTATAAATGCTTAGATGAAGAAACTAAAAAATATAAAATTAAATTTAAATTTCCTAAGGCTTTTGATGGACTTACTGGAAAAATCAAATCCAATTCCTTTTGTTTGGACACCATTATTTATTTATGCTATTGAAGTTGCTTTACTTGTTATAGCATATACTCTCATTCCTGATAAAGTTAAAGGGCAACAAAATCCATTAATGTTTTTAAAATATTTCCAATTGATTTTAGTTACAATTGGTGGAATGTTATTCATTTATGACTACTTTCCAGCCAAACTTGACTCCATCACAGATGGGTATCGTTTAGTTTGCTTAAGTAAGAAAATCAACATTGAAGCTTATAACGAACTTTTAAAAATTGAAGGTGATGAATTTTTAGGAATTAACACAGAGAGTTATAAAGTTTTTGAATCAATTACTGATTTCACTGCGTTAGTTAACCTATCAACTGTTAGAAATTATCTTAAAAATGAAAACTTTGATGCAGCAATACCATTGTTAGATAAAATTATTGAAAACAAAACTAAGGTTTCTACAGAAACTTTATGTAATACAAAGGTGTATAAATTAAATCTTTTATTAACAACAAATAAAGAAAAAGAAGCTCAAGAATTTTATGATGCTTTTGATGCAAAAGAAAAAGATTTTTTGAAACGTAATTATTCAATGTTAACTATTAGAACTGCAATTTTATATTATGGAATCATTGAAAAGTCAGATACGGAAGTTGAACAACAACTTCGTTATGTTAAAAAAGCTTTAGAAAAAGAAACTCAAATTAGTAAGCAAAACGAAAAAGATTTCTTAGAAAAAACTAAGAAATTATTAGTTGAAAGGAATCCTGAAATAAAGGTTAAATAAAAGAATATGATTTACGA
>CAVKEL010000021.1:6049-12371 GCA_963655445.1 Acutalibacteraceae bacterium
GGTGGGGAACACTCCTCTTTTAAGATTACATAAAATTGAAAAAACTTATGATATTGATTGCAAAATTTATGCAAAATTAGAAAAACAAAATCCTGCTGGATCTGTAAAAGATAGAGTTGCTTTATCAATGTATTTAGACTACATAGAAAAAGGATTACTTAATAAAGACACAGTGATTATTGAACCTACAAGTGGTAATACTGGTATTGGTCTATCTAGTTTAGGAAATTATTTTGGAAATAAAGTTGTTATTGTTATGCCAAAATCAATGAGTCAACAAAGAAGAGATTTAATGAAAGCGTATAATGCAGAACTTGTTTTAGTTGATGGAGGTATGAAGGAAGCTGTTGATAAAGCGAATGAACTTCATAAAGAAAATAATAATTCAATAATTGCTGGCCAATTTTATAATGAAGCAAATATTAATGCTCATTTTAACCATACAGCACCAGAAATTTTTAGAGATTTGAAAGATGTTGATTATATTTTTGCTGGTATTGGAACTGGTGGAACTATTTCTGGAATTGGTAAATATGTTAAAACTAATAATATTAAAACAAAACTTGTTGGAATAGAGCCTGCTTCATCTCCGTTAATAAATAAGGGATTTGCTGGTCCTCACAAAATTCAAGGAATTGGAGCTAATTTTATTCCTGATAATTTTAAAAAAGATTTTGTTGATGAAGTAATAGATATTAGTGATGATGATGCAATAAATACTGCAAGAAATATCACAAGACAAGAAGGAATTTTAGTAGGAATTTCTAGTGGTGCTTCATTAATTGGAGCTATTTCCTATATTAAAAAAGAAAACTTACATAATAAGACAATACTTGTTATTATGCCTGATACAGGAGAAAGATATTCATGGAATTAAATTGCAATAATTATCCAAATAAGAAAGGTATTCTTTTATTTGTTGAACATTTAAAACGTGTATTTTATCCATGTCTATATGGCAAAAACACAAATGTTAAAAAAGAGGAAGAGAAAGCTAAATATTATTTTTCTAAATATATTTCAAAAGAAAAACTTAGTGAGTTCTTTTTAAAGTTAGGAAAATTAAAAGACCTATATGATAAAGATGCTGAGGCTATTTTTAATGGTGATCCTGCAGCAGATTCTTTGGCGGAAATTATTAGTTCTTATCCTGGATTTACTGCAATTTTTTATCATAGAATTGCACATATTATTTATGAACTTAAGTTGCCTATAGTTGCAAGGATTATAAGTGAGGAAGCTCATTTTTTAACGGGTGTTGATATTCATCCAGGAGCAACTATCGGCGAATATTTTATGATTGATCATGGAACAGGTGTAGTCATTGGCGAAACTACCACGATTGGCTCTAATGTTCGTATTTATCAAGGAGTAACTTTAGGTGCATTATCACTTAGTGATGGGCATAAACTTAAAAATTCTAAAAGGCATCCTACAATAGGTAATAACGTAATTATATATAGTGGTGCTTCCATACTTGGCGGAGAATGTGTCATAGGTAATAATGTTGTGATTGGGTCAAATGTTTTTATCACAGAAAGCGTGCCGGCAAATACAAAAGTTATTATTAAAAAGCCTGATTTAATTGTTATAAATAAAAAATAACCAATTCTAACGGATTGGTTATTTTGTTAAATTATTTAACTTTAGGACTGTCTTTTAAAGAATCCCTAATTTCTTTTAATAAAGCAACTTCTGGAGAATCAACTGGTTTACCTGGTTCTGGTGGAACTGGTCTTTCTTCTGGATGTCTTTCATAATAGGCTTCGAGTTCTTTATTTTTAAATTCTTCATTTTTTGCTTTTAATATTGTTGCAATTTTTACAATAAGGAATAAAACAAGAGCAATAATTAAGAATGAAATAATTGCATTAATGAATGTTCCCCAATCAATAATAGCTGATCCATTATAATAATAAGTTGTTCCATGTAATGTATATTTTGTAAGTAAGTTCGTTTGCCATGTTGCAAAAGCTGCCGCATCATCGGTTGAAATAGTGATACCATTACTTTTTGCAAATATAACAGTCATATCTGATAATTGAGATGCTTCGAATTGTTGCCCAATTCCTTGAACGCCAGCTTGAGCTGAGTTTACCGCTGGTAAAATAGTAACTAAACCTTTAATGCCACCAGGTACTGTCCAAGTACAAACACTTAATAAAATATTAACAAGAGCAGTAACGATAGCACCAAAAGCAGAACCCATAATGACACCAACAGCCATATCCAAAACATTTCCTCTTGTTATGAATGATTTAAATTCTTTCCATAAGCCTTTTGTAGTCTTCTTAAACTTTTTGCTTTTCATAAATCCACCTCTAAAATATTTTATCAAATAGGCAAGTTGTTGTTTATATTAATTTGGCAAATTAGCGCATATTTCCTATAATAATAAGGTGAGGTGAATTATGAATAAAGTTCAAATAGTTGTTGATAGTACAGTGGATTTGAGCCCTGAACTTGTAAAAGAAAATGATTTAATCGTTTTACCATTGCACGTTGCTTTTAAAGATGATTTACATGATTATAGAGATGGTGTTGATATTAATAGTGAAGAATTATATAAAAAGGTAGAAAGCAATGGTGGAACTACACCAAAAACTGGCGCAGTAAATGTTGCTGAATTTATTGAGGCATTTAAACTAATTATTGAAAGCGGGAAAGATATTATTTTTACTGGGATTGGTTCTAAATTATCTTCTACATATCAAAATGCCATGATTGCAAGCCAAGAATTTCCAGAAGGAAGAATTAAAGTCGTTGATAGTGGCTCACTTTCTACAGGAACAGGTTTACTTGTTATGAAAATGGTTAAATATAGAAATGAAGGCAAATCCGTTTCTGAAATTTTTGATGAAGTAAATAAATTTGTTCCTCTTGTTAGTGCAAAATTCTGTATAGATACATTAACTTATTTATTTAGAGGGGGAAGATGTAGTGGTATGACTATGATTGTTGCTCATGCTTTGCATATTCATCCTGTAGCAAAAATGATTGATGGTAAATTGATTGTATATAAAAAAGTTAGAGGCCCATATCCAAAAGCTGTTGATGCACAAATTGATGAATTTATGGAAGATCTTCCTAATATTGATACTGACTGTTTATTTATTACACATTCAGGAAGAATTGATGGATACGACAAATATATTTTTGATAAAATTTCTCCTTTTTTTCCAAAAGAAAATATTCATATAACAAATGCTGGATGTACTGTTTGTTCACATTGTGGACCAAAGACAATTGGTATACTTTATATCCTTAAAAAGCCAAGAGAAAATTAAAAATGAATAAGCCCGAATGAGGGCTTATTTTTTCACACATGAAACAAAAAAACTCCATCAAAACCCGCATGGATTTTTTGATGGAATTCAAAAATGCATATATGATTTAAACTAGAATAGTACGTAACTATCGTAAATTTTTAATTATGAACTGACTTTTAAGTTCTTAATTGCAATTGAAGGAGCAGTAGTGCCAATTAATTGAAGTTCTGAGTTGTTTCCAACAGCAATTACATCTTTTAAAACGTTCACTAAATTACCGCCAACAGTAATCAATGAAAGTGGAGAAGTAACTTTTCCATCTTCAATAATATAACCTTCAGCTTGTAATGAAAAATCACCTGATTGAGGATTTAAGCCTGCATGTAAACCTGTGATTGATGTAATATAAACGCCTTTATTAACTTTCTTGAACAAATCTTCTTCTGATAATTTTCCAGGTTTAAGATATAAATTTACAGCATCGACACCAATTTTTGAACCTTCGCTATATCCATTACCTGTAGATTCAACGCCATCTTTCTTAGCTGTTTCAAGGTTATATAAATATGTTTTTAATACACCTTTATCAAAAATTTTCTTGTTATATGTTGCTACACCTTCATGATCAAAGTATGTAAAGAAGCAATTTTTCTCTAATGGCCTTTCTTCAATTGTAATTTTCTTAGATAAAATTTCGGTTCCTAACTTATCAACAAATAAAGATGATTTCTTTTGAACGTTTTCAGCGCTACAAGAAGTTGAAACTAAAGCATTAACAAATTGTGATACAACTTCAGCGTTTAAGACAGCCTTATAAGCGTTGCTCTTTACTGATTTGCAATGGAATTTACTTAAAACTTTATCACAAATCTTTTTAACGAAAGCCTTTGGTTCAAATTTGCTAAAGTCTGAGTCTAAGAAAATATCACCATCTGATTTAATTTCTTCGCCATCTTTAGCAACGACTGACAAATAATAATAGAAATAATTATTATGGCTTTTTAATTTTAAGCCATAACTATTAGCTAAAAGTAATTCGCTTTCGTTTTCTGAATACGATACTTCAACTTCAGTGATTCTCTTATCATAAGCATAAGCTAGATCTTCAAGTTGATGTAAAATTTCAAGCTTTTTATCGACTGAAACTTCGCTCAATTCTTTATTAAATAAGTTTTTCTTGTGATATTTTTTGCTTCCTTTGAAAATAATTGGTTCCTCAACTTTTTCAATTACTGAAGCAGTTGATTTAATTGTTGAAATTAAATAAGGAATTGAAGCATCAGTTACATCTTCAGTTCTAACAGTACCTAATTTATCTTTATATATACCACGAGCTTTTAATGTTGATTGATTACTAATTGAATAGTTATCTAATTCTTTATGGAATAATGAGAATGATTTTGAAGCAGTTTTTGAAAAGGATACTTCAGACACTTCTATTCCCTCAGCTTTTGCTTGTGCAAAAAATTTATTTAAGTTCATCAATACTTCCTCCTCTTCCTCCAACAACAATTTCATCAATTCTAATTGTTGGCTGTCCAACATTTACAGGAATGCTTCCGCTTGAAGCCCCACACATACCTTGACCTAAACCAACATCGTTTCCAACCATATCAATATGCTTTAAAATTTCGGTTGCCTTACCAATTAAAGTTGCACCTCTAAGTGGCATAACAATTTGTCCATCTCTAACAAGATATGCTTCGCTACAACCGAAATTAAATTCTCCAGTAGCAGGATTTACTGAACCACCATTGAAAGAAACTGCATAAATTGCGAGTTTTGTGTTTTTAATAATTTCTTCAGGAGTTGATTCACCAGCAGCAATATAAGTATTAGTCATACGACTTGTTGGTTCAAATTTATATGATTGTCTACGTGAGCAACCATTTGGTTTAAAACCTTCCATTCTTCTACAATTAAATGGATCAATTAAATATCCTTTTAAAATACCATGATCAATTAATAAATTCTTTTGGCATGGTTGTCCTTCATCATCAATGTTGTTGCTGCCCCATTCATTTGGTATTGTTCCATCATCATAGGCACTAACAATTGGATTAGCTATTTGAGTGTTATAAGCATCGCTGAAAACACTTAATTTTTTAGCAACGGATGAAGCTTCTAATTGGTGACCACAAGCTTCGTGGAAAATAACACCACCCCATCCATTTCCGATTATTACTGGGAATGTACCACTTGGACATTCTTTGGCTCCAAGCATTAAAATTAATTTTTTTGCATGATTTTTTGATAATTCTTCTAAATCAAGATCTTTTCTAAAGAATTCCCAACCTTTTTGGGTGCCTGGACCATCAAATCTTGTTTCAATTTTACCTTCTTCGCTTGCAACAGATTGAAGGAACAATCTTCCATGCTCTCTATGATCTTTAAATATAAAACCATTGCTATTAAAAATGGTTATATCTTGCCAATCTGACATAAAACCAGTTACAACACGAACAATGCGTTTATCATACTCTGAAATAATTTTTTCACATTTTTTTAGAGCAGATATAACTTCTTTTTTATCCAAATCTTTGTAACTCTCAATAGGTTGATTAACTAATTTAAACTTTTTGTTTTTTAAACTATCAACAGTTTTAACTTGTTTTCCCTCAAAAGATTTTGATAAATTACTTGCTAATTGAAGCAAATTTTTCTTGGACAAGTCGTTAGTGTGTCCGTATACACTTCTTAATTCTTTAAGAATACGAATTCCAACACCAGTTACCAAACTATCGCCTGCAGAATCTACTTTATCCCCTTCAAGAGAGATAGAAGAACTATAGTGTTCTTCATAGAATATTTCTGCAAAATCGCCACCAGTTGCTAAACAGGTATTAAGAATATCTTTTGCTAATTTTTTACTTAACATATTCTTTTTCCTCCACGTAGATAATTCTATTATAAAAATGATTTTTGACTAGCAAAAAGAATTGAAATTTGTAAAGAGTAGTTTACATTTTTATAAAAAATATGTAATTTTTACATTTTAATTACAAGAAAAAACAAAAATTGCTAATTTTTAAAGTTTTTGTAAGATTTAGGAT
>CAVKEL010000022.1:0-3272 GCA_963655445.1 Acutalibacteraceae bacterium
TCAAAAAATACCGTTTTAGCACAACAAAATAGGCTTATCTTAAAAAGACAGGTTTCATAATTTCATTGTAAAGTAAAAAATGTTGAAAGTAAACAATATAAGGTTAAATTGGGAGTTTGACAGAATCTCTTAGTTAAATGATGGAAAAAATTATTTTATATAAATTGTTACAATTTATATCTTTACTCAATAAAATTTGAGTGGTTATTTCTTATAGAAATAACCTTTAATAATGATTTTTTAATATAAATTGATATAATGATAATGATTTTTGGGAGAAGAAAAGTTTATGGGTTTAAAAGCAGGTATTGTTGGGCTTCCAAATGTAGGAAAATCTACTTTATTTAATGCAATTACAAATAGTCATGTTGAAGCGGCAAACTATCCTTTTGCGACAATCAATCCAAATGTTGGCAGTGTTTTAGTTCCTGATGAAAGAGTAGAAAATTTATCGAAATTATTTAATCCAAAAAGAACTATTTTTACATCGTTTGAATTTTTTGATATTGCTGGTTTAGTTAAGGGTGCATCTCATGGAGAAGGTTTAGGAAACCAATTTTTAGCACACATTAGAGATGTTGATGCAATTATCGAAGTCGTTCGTTGTTTTGAAAATAAAGATATTATTCATGTTGAAAATTCAATAGATCCAATAAGAGATATTGAAATTATTAATTTAGAACTTGTTATGGCAGATGAAGAAACTGTTTCAAATAGAATTGGAAAAGTTACATCAAAAGCAACAATCAACAAGGACAAAGAAGCCATATTTGAACTTGGTATTTTAACTAAATTAAAGAAGGCTTTAGAAGATGGAAAAGCTGCAAGAAGTGTTAAATTAACTGATGAAGAACATAAGTTAATGAAAAATTTTAATTTATTAACTTTAAAACCAATTCTTTATGTTGCAAATGTTGGCGATAGCGATCTTGCTGATATTGAACACAATGAAAATTACTTAAAAGTTAAAGAATATGCTGCAAACGAAGGAAGCAAAGTGATCCCTATTTGTTGTGAAATTGAAGCCGAACTTAGTGGTTATACAAAAGAAGAAAAGAAAGAATTTTTAGATTCAATTGGCGCTAAAGAAAGTGGTCTTAATGTATTAATCAAAGAAAGTTATAAATTGTTGAATCTTTCAACTTTCTTTACAGTTGGTGAAGATGAAGTTCGTGCATGGACTTTTAAAAATGGTATGACTGCTCCTCAATGTGCAGGAATTATTCATAGTGATTTCGAAAAAGGTTTTATTAGAGCAGAAGTTTATTCATACGATGATATTATGCAATATAAAACCGAACAAGCTTTAAAAGAAGCTGGAAAAATTAGAGTAGAAGGGAAAGATTATGTTGCTAAAGATAGCGATATATTCTTCTTTAGGTTTAATGTTTAATTATGTTTAGAATTGGTATTGGAAAAGACATACATGCATTAGTTATTGGAAAACCTTTAGTTTTAGGAAGTGTAACCATACCTTCAATGATGGGCCTTTCATCATATAGTGATGGCGATGTCGTTATTCATTCACTTGTGGATGCTATACTTGGAGCGCTAGCTAAAGGTGATATTGGACAAATGTTTCCAGATAGCGACCCAAGGAATAAAGGTAGACATAGCATTGAATTTTTAAAAGAAGTTAAGCCTTTAATAAGCGCAGCAGGCTATAAAATCTCAAACATTGATATTTGTATTACTTGCGAAAAACCAAAACTTGCAAATTATATTGTTATGATGAGAGGATCAATTGCTATGATTTTAGGGATTGATATTACTCAAGTTAGCATTAAAGCTGGAACAAATGAAGGTTTTGATAGTATAGGGAAGGAACAAGCTATTGAAGCAATAAGCATCGTTCTTTTAGAAGGAGGAGCAAAATAAAATGGATAAAAAAGTAAGAGTAAGATATGCACCATCTCCAACTGGATATTTACATATTGGTGGGGCAAGAAGTGCTTTATTTAATTATCTTTACGCAAAAAAATTTAATGGAGATTTTGTTTTCCGTATTGAGGACACAGATATTGAAAGAAATATTGAAGGAGCCGAAGAAAGTCAGCTTCATGATTTAATTTGGCTTGGTATTATTCCTGATGAATCAACTGAAAAACCAAATCCAAAATATGCTCCATATAGACAAACTGAGAAGTTAGATTTATATAGAAAATATGCGGAAGAATTAGTTGAAAAAGGTTATGCCTATTATTGTTATGAAACACCCGAAGAAATTGAACAAATGAAAGAAGAACAACTTTCAAATGGTGTTAAATCTTTTAAATATGATAGAAGAGCTTTGGATTATACAGAAGAAGACATTGAAAGATTTAAAAAAGAAGGAAGAAAACCTTCAATCCGTTTAAAAATGGAAAAGAACGTTGATTTGAGTTTTGTTGATCTTGTTAGAGGCAAAGTTAATTTTAATTCTGATGATTTTGGCGATTTTGTTATTATCAAAAGTAATGGAATTCCTACCTATAATTTTGCAGTAGTCATAGATGACCATATTATGGATATTACGCATGTTTTAAGAGGAGAAGAACATTTAAGCAATACTCCAAAACAACTTCAAGTTTATAGATATTTTAATTGGGAAGCTCCTGCGTTTGGGCATATGACTATTATTATTAATCCAAATGGAAAGAAATTATCAAAACGTGATCATGATATTCTTCAATTTATGAGTGAATATCGTAAACTTGGATATCTTCCAGAAGCTATTTTTAACTTCTTATTTTTACTTGGTTTTAATCCTGATATTAAAATTGATGGAACTGATAAAGAAAAAGAAATTTATTCTAAAGAAGAAGCAATTTCTGCTTTTGATCCTAAAAAATTATCATCATCTCCATCAATGTTTGATAACAAAAAATTACTTTGGACAAATGCTCAATATATTAAATCAATGAGTAATGATAAATATTTCGAATTTATCGAACCATTTATGAATGAAGTAAGCTTCAAAAGAAAATATTCTAAAGAAGAATTAGACAATATTTCTTTGATGTTTAAAGAAGAGATTTCTACTGGTCATGAAATTTCAGTTTTATTAAAGGGAATTATTAATCCATCATACGAATTTAATGATGAAGAAAAACAATTATTAAGCTTAGAATCAAGTAAAACTGTTCTTTTAAAGTTTAAAGAAGCGCTCGAAAATACTAATGATTTATCGCAAGATAATGTTAAAGCAATCTTTAAATCTATTCAAAATGACACTGGCATAAAAGGCAAGAATTTATATATGCCAATTAGATTAACTTTAACTGGTAGTGAAC
>CAVKEL010000023.1:0-4128 GCA_963655445.1 Acutalibacteraceae bacterium
AAGTAATGGTGATAATAAAAAAATTATTATTTTAGCACATGGATATACTTGGAATAGAAATGGTCAATTAAAATATGCGCAATTCTTTTTCAAATATGGATTTTCTATTTTAATTTATGATGAAAGAGGTCATGGCGAGAACAAAACAAAATTTACGACCTTTAGCTATAAAGAAGGTCAAGATTTAGATGACATAGTTAAATGGGTTAAAGAAAAATATAATCCATCAATTATTGGACTTCATGGCGAAAGTTTAGGAGCTGCAACGGTTTTAATGTCTTTAAAAGAGAATCCAGAAGTAGATTTTGCAATAGAAGATTGTGGATATTCAAATATGAAAGATGTTTTATTTCATAAAATGAAGGAATTTCATATTCCAAGACTATTCTTTCCTGGTATAAATTTATTTCTAAAATTAATTTTGCATTATTCAATTAATGAAGTATTACCAATTGAAGGTGCTAAAAACTCTAATATTCCATTATTAATAATTCATGGAGATAATGATAATTATATAAATGTAAAACATGCATATGATATTTATGAAGCAAGTAAAGATCATGCTGAAATAAAGATAATTAGTGGAGCAGATCATGCATTATCTTATCAAACGGACCCTGCTTTTTATGAATCTATTTGTATAGATTTCATAAAAAGAAATATAAATTTTTAAAGGAGAAAAAATTATATGGAAAAAGTTACAACGGGTGTTAAAGAAGAGAAAGTAAAGACGTCTTCGGCGGTTTGGCTTGGTGCAGCTAATGCTGGAACAGGTCTTTTATGTGCTTTTAGTGAAGGTGCTGCATTCCAATACTTATTTGTTAATAAGTTAGGTTTAAGCCCATCATTAAATGCAATTGTTTGGGTAATTTTTGGTATTTGGAATGCTTTGAATGATCCTATTTATGGTTTTTTAGCTGATAGAACCAAATCTAAACTTGGAAGACGTATTCCTTGGATTAGATATGGTGCGCCAATTATGGCAATACTTTTTGCGGTTATGTGGCTACCAGTTTTGCAAACAGGAGAAGTATCTCAATGGCTATTATTTATTGAAGAATTACTTGGTTTATTCTTATATGATATTGTTTATACTGCGATTGCTTCTGCAATTTATGTTATGCCTTATGAAATGGCTGTTACAAATAAAGCAAGAAACAAGATTTTCTTATTCAATATTTTATTCTCAGTAATTAATTATGGTGCACCAATGGTATTGAATTCACAGCTTGATAAATTAATTGAACACAATGCTACAACTTTACCAATTATTATGGCAATTGCAGGTTTAGTTTGTGGTGCTATTGTTTTCTTCTCAACATTCTTCTATAAAGAAAATGGTTATATTGTTGAAGAAAAACAACCAAAGTTCTTCGAAGGTTTAAAACTTTGTTTGAAAAATAAATCATTCTTGTTATTTGAAGTTATTTCTTGGACAATTATTTTCGCTCAAAACGCTTTAATGGTAGGTTTAACTTATGTTTCAGGTATGTGGGCGATAGATGGTGCAGGAAATGGATGGATTGGAGGCACATCAATTATTGTCTTATATGGTGCACTCTTTGTTGGCTTAATAGCAGGAATTTTGTTCTTTGTCTTTACTAGAGCAAAGCTTGGTATACGAAATGAAATGCTTATTATGACTGGTGTTATGGGTGTAGGATGTGTACTTGGCGCATTCCTTGGTCAATATTTCTATGTTTCTGTTTTAACATTTGTATGTTGTGGTGTTGGTCTTGCTGGTGGACTTTACTTAATTCCTATGATTAATGGTGATGTTATCGATAAAGATGAAGTTGATAATGGTACTCGTAGAGAAGGAGTTTATGCAGGTATCAACTCATTAATTACAAAACCAGCTGGAAGTATTGCTACTGCATTATTCCCAGCAATGATCGTTGGGCTCTTTGGATTTGATATGAATCTAAAGAAGATCGAAAATGGTTCTGAAGTTATTGATTACGCAAATCAAGCTTTAAGCGCTAAAAATGGATTGTTTATGTGTTGGTTCTTAATAACTGGCATTTTACTTCTTCTTTCATTTGTCGCTATGTGGTTCTTCCCTCTTCATGGAAAAGAATGGGATAAAACAAAACATGATTTATCTATTAAACACATGGAAAAACAAAAAGAATACGAAGAAAAAATGTTAGCGCAAAAAGAAGCAACAGAAGCCAAATAAATCATTTGTGACTATTAAAAATGCAAGGATGAATTAGCCTTGCATTTTTTTAGCGAAATACTCAGGTTTATCGAATTATTTGATTTTGCTAATTATATTTTATATAATTACACACGAAGATTGAAAATATCTTTACTCGAATAGAGTGCCGTAAGGGCATTCTTATTTTTTTAAAGGGAGGTAATGAATGGAATCTTTGGAACAAATTAAGGTTCTAATCGAAGAATTATTAGAAAAAGAAGGTTATTCACTTTATTCACTTAAATTAAATAAAGGAAAGAACTTAACCTTGGAAATTGTAATTGATAGAGACTCGCCAATTGATTTTGATGATATTGGTGAAATATCTAGTAAAATTTCGGATTTATTAGATGAGCACGATTTTACAAGTTCTAGTTATATGCTTGATATTTCTTCGCTTGGTGCAGAAAAACCAATTGATGTATCAAAACTTGAAAAATATAAAGACCAATACATTAATATTCATTTAACTCACCCTTATAAAGGAGAAAGTTATCTTGAAGGAACTTTAGTCGATGTAAACGATAAAACAATCAAATTATTTTATTTTAAAAAAGGAAAGAAAACGACAAGCGAAATAGAGCGAGAACATATTGATAAAGCTCGATTAGCCATTAAATTTTAAATAAACCAGGAGAAATTAAGATTATGGATGCAAAACATCAAAGAGCATTTTTAGCCGCCATGGAAGAAATGGTTGAAGAAAAAGGAATTAGTAAAGAAATTATTGTTGATGCAATTAGTGAAGCTTTTAAAGTTGCTTATAACAAAAAATTAAGTGATGAGCTTTTAGTTGTTCAAAAACCAGTTAAATTAAAGAAAGTTAAGAAAGTTAAAGATGAAGATGGTAATGTTGTTTCAAGTGAAACCACAAAACTTGAAGATGCTTTAATTAGATGTGATATTTCTTTAGAAAAAGGGAAAATTCTTACTTATAGACAATGGAAAGTTGTTAATGAAGATGATTTAACAGATGATTTTGTCGAAATTAGCGAAAACGATGAAAGAGTTAAATCAAATAAATTAAAAGTTGGTGATTTTTATGAAGAACCACTTAGTTTTGATGATTTTTCAAAAGGAGATGTTAATAGATTTATTAGTGCTTATCGTGCAAAAATCAATCAAGCTGAAAAAGAAAGCTTACTTGAATCATATAGTAGTAAGATTGGTCAATTAATTACTGGTGCTGTCGAAAAATGCGATAATCACTCTGTTTTAGTAAATCTTGGTAGAGTTTCAATTACTCTTTATCAACAAGATTTAATTGGGAAAGAAACTTTCAAACCAGGTGAAAACATTAAAATGTATGTATCTGGCATTTCAAAAGATGACGCTAAAGGTGGAAGTTTAATCCGTTGCTCAAGATCTTGCAAAGAATATCTTGAAAAATTATTTTATGATTGCGTCCCTGAAATTTATGATGGCACAGTTAAAATTGCAAAAATTGCTCGTATAGCTGGTGTTAGAAGTAAAGTCGCTGTTTATAGTGAAGATCCAAATGTTGATGCCCAAGGTGCATGTATTGGTCCAAATGGTAAGAGAATTCAAGATGTTGTTAGCTATTTAGGCAACGATCGTTATAACAAAGAAAAAATTGATATTGTTCAATATAGTCCAGTTACTGGTATTTTATTAAGAGAATCTTTAAGACCTGGTGTTGTAATTGGTGCACATATTGAAGATGATAAAGCAGTTGTTATTTGTGAAAATGATACTGGAAGTGCTGCAATTGGTGTTAAAGGAACTAATGTTATATTAGCTAGACAATTATGTGGCTTAAAAGAACTTATTGTTTATGATCAAAAAGTTGCTGAAGAAAAGAATATTGACTTTGATCCAATGGCAATTTTTGAAGAAAAAGCCCGTGAATATGAAAAAGAACAATTTAGAATCAATTCAATTAAGAATGCTGAACTCAATGCAAA
>CAVKEL010000023.1:4138-7464 GCA_963655445.1 Acutalibacteraceae bacterium
TAAAAGCAGAAAAAGAATATGCAGAAGAAAAAGATCAAAAAGAAAGTGAACTTGTTGTCGAAGAAAAACCAGTTGTGGAACAAAAAATTGTCAACAATGAAACAGAAGAAGTTAAACCAGAACCAGTTGAAGTTAAAACTGAATCTGTTGAAGTTAAGAGTGAACCAGTTGAAGTTAAAGCTGAGCCAGTGGTTGAAAAGAAAGTTGATATTAAACCTCAAGAAGTTAAAACCACAACAACTCTTGATGCATTAGAAGCTTCTCTTGAAAAAGAAAAACAAAACGAAAAACAACATGAAGTTAAGAGCAAAAAAGATAAAAAGAATGCTCGTAAAGAAAAAGAAGAAGTTGAAGAAGTTAAACCTATCGTTGATGACGCAAATAAAATGTCTATCTATACTGATGAAGAACTTGCAGCTATGGAAGATGAATTTGATGATTATGATGAAGACTTCGATGAAGATGAAGATTATTCAGAATACGATAGCGATGAATATTACGATAAATAAAGGATTTTAAAATGAAGAAAATACCATTAAGAAAATGTTTAGCCACAAATCAAATATATCCAAAAGAGGAATTATTTCGTGTGGTTAAACAACCTAATGGTGAAGTTGTTTTAGATATTACAGGTAAATTAAATGGAAGAGGTGCTTATATTCATAGAAGCCAAGAGGCAATTGATAAGGCTAAAAAATCAAAATGTCTTGATAGAGCCTTAGAGTCAGAAATACCTGAAAAAGTCTACGAAAAAATGATGTTTTATATTAAGTAAGAGGAGGAATTTAAATGAAAGAGAAGAAAATGGAAAGGGAAGTTAACCTTCCACAAAGCAATCAAAAAACTAAAGACTATGCAAAAGTTAATAATGGTGTTTTCGTTTATACCTCATCTTTAACTGTAAGTGAACTTGCAAAGAAATTAAATGTTCAACCAAGTGATATTATTAAAAAATTGTTCATGCAAAAGAAATTGGTAACCATTAACCAATATCTTGATGATGAAACCATTGGTGAACTTTGTCTCGAGTATGGCTATGATTTTAAAAAAGAAGAAATCGTCAACGAAGAAGATTTTGAAAAAGTAAATTTAGAAGATGATCCAAAAGATTTAGCTGAAAGACCTCCTGTTGTTACTGTTATGGGACACGTTGATCATGGTAAAACTACTTTAATTGATGCTATTAGAAATAGTAATTTAGCTGGCGCTGAATTTGGTGGTATTTCTCAAGAAATTGGTGCTTATCAAAAAACTTATAAAAATAAGAAAATTACTTTTATTGATACCCCAGGGCACGAAGCATTCAGTGCAATGAGAGCAAGAGGTGCTAGTGTTACTGATATCGTTATTTTAGTTGTTGCAGCAGATGATGGCGTTATGCCTCAAACTATAGAAGCTATAGATCACGCAAAAGCTGCAAAAGTTCCAGTAATTGTTGCAATAAATAAAATCGATGCTCCAGGTAGCAATCCAAATAAGGTTTTAGAAGGACTCATGGCTCATGATATCATTCCT
The DNA here is from genome assembly GCA_963655445.1 of Acutalibacteraceae bacterium. Taxonomy (GTDB): domain Bacteria; phylum Bacillota_I; class Bacilli_A; order RFN20; family CAG-826; genus Onthovivens. The sequence continues at coordinate 5,654 of CAVKEL010000023.1, forward strand.
GAACAATATGGTGGCGATGTTATTTGTTGTGAAGTTAGTGCAAAAAACAAGATTGGTATTGATGACTTACTTGAAGCTATCTTACTTCAAGCAGAAATGCTTGAACTCAAAGCAAATCCAAAACGTTATGCAATTGGCACAGTTTTAGAAGCTGAACTTGATAAAGGTGAAGGTCCAAAAGCAACATTACTTGTTCAAAATGGTACATTGACTGCAAATGATTATGTTGTCGTCGGTACAACATATTGTAAAGTTAGAAGAATGACCAATGAATTTTCACAAGTTGTTAAGGTTGCAACTCCTGCAACTCCAGTTAGTGTTATTGGTTTAAGTGAAGTACCATTAGCTGGTGATCATTTCATGGCTTTCCCAAGTGAAAAGCAAGCAAAAGATATTGCTGAGAAACGTAGACTTAAGAAAGTTGATGAGGAAAGAAAAAATGCCGTTGGTATCACTTCTTTGGAAGATGTTTATAAGAAAATTAATGAAAATTCATTAACTATTATTAATATTGTTTTAAAAACAGATTCAACAGGTAGTGCAGAAGCCGTTAAAGCAAGTTTAGAAAAATTAAATAGTGATAAAGTTAAAATTAATGTTGTAAGAGCTGCAGCAGGTGCAATTACTGAAAGTGACGTTTTACTTGCTAGTGCATCAAATGCAATTATTTATGGTTTTAATGTTAGACCTTCAGCAATGATTAAAAAGAAGGCTGAAGAAGAACATGTTGAAATTAGATTACAACGTATTATTTATGCATTAATTGAAGAAATGCAAGCTGCTATTAAAGGTATGCTTAAACAAGAAAAAGTCGAAAGCGTTACTGGACAAGCAGAAGTCAGAAGCACATTTAAATTATCAAAAGTTGGTGCAATCGCTGGATGTTATGTCACTGATGGTTGTATAAAAAGAAATTCAAAATGTCGTGTTTTAAGAGATGGAACAATTGTTTACGAAGGCAAAATTGATTCTTTAAAGAGATTTAAAGATGATGCTAGAGAAGTTGCCCAAGGTTATGAATGCGGTATTAAAATTGAAAATTATAACGACATTAAAGAAGGCGATATAATCGAAGGATACGAAATGGTGGAGAAGGAAGATGGCGAATAAATCAGGGAGACTAAAGGCTATTATTTCTAAAAACATCAAGGAAATTTGTGAATATGAATTAACTAATGAAAAAATTGGGTTCTTTACGATAACTGATGTTATAGTTAGTGATGATCATAGTTACGCAAAAGTATATGTTTCTTTCTTAACAAACCAAAAAGAAGGAATTGATAGACTTAATAGAGCTAAAGGATATGTGCGTTCATCACTTGCTAAAAAAATTGATACTCGTAGAGTTCCAGAAATTAGTTTTGTTTTAGATGATAGTTATGAAAAACAAAAGCACTTTGAAGAAGTTTTAAAAGCTGCTGAAGAAAAAATGAAGTAAATTAAAAGCGACACTTTTTAATTAAAGATGTCGCTTTCTTTTGATATTTCTTTAATGTATAAATTTACCGAATCTTTACTAAAGCCAATTGAGAGGAAGATGTTTTCATCTTCTTTTTTATTTAAATTTTTGATAACAATTTTGCATGGATTAAATTTTTCATAATGGATGTTGCAAAGCTCTTTTAAGCCTGCAATGAATTCTTTTTCACCTGTGAATTTATAAGAATCAATTATGAACGTGCGTTGTTCATCCATGGGTTTTATAGAAATTGCAGCTTTAATTTCATTATTTTCATAAAGTAAGTATTGAGTTGAATTTTTATCTAAAAATTTATTGAAATCAGTGCCTAAAAATTCTAACTCATCAATAA
>CAVKEL010000024.1:0-8653 GCA_963655445.1 Acutalibacteraceae bacterium
TAATTGTTCAATTTTACTTTTTAAATTTTTCATTTCTGAGCTCCTTATTAATAAAACGCAAATCCAAGAAATGTTTTAAGATAAGCCAAAGACAACCTAGAAAGACTATAAAGAAAAGGAGTATTGAGAAAGGAAAATAGCTCATTCCTTGGATTTGTTCGTAATAATTGCCTAATGCGGTCTTTGTTACAAGTAAGATAAGAAAACAAATTGACCACATAATGCAAAACTGAAAGACTTTTCTATATGAAATTGATATAAAGTTATTTAGATCTTCTTCAACAACTCTAGTATCAAAAATAAGCAAGTGAGTATTATCAATAATATTTCCACCTTCTTCGATATATTGTCTTAAAAGTTTAGTAAAAACATTATATAAAGGTGAAACAAAATAATTTTCTAAATACATTATTTTTTCTTCATCTGTTAAATGATTTATTGAATTTATTTGTTCAATTAATTCGTTAGAAAAGCTTGATGACATTGAATCAAATGTAGTATTTATTGAATTATTAACACTCATTGTAATAATAAAGTTATTAATAAATTGAATGCATTCTCTAGTTTTCCTTATGGTAATTTTGTATTTACGATAATTGATTTCATAATATGACATAAAGAAAACGAGATAAATTAAAGAAGTAGCAACAGAAAATATTAAATTAGCTGTTAAGTAATAAAATATCAGTCCAAAAACACAAGATAATATAAAATAAATCGTCATTCTTTTAATCATTTTTAAATTTCTCCCTAAAATTTTTATATTCTTCATCACTCATAGCTAAATTAAATTTAAGTGCGTATGGAAATGGATGATAGATATTTGGATATTCATAAAGCATATAAATTTTGTTTTCGATATTTGTTGCAACTTTATCAACGTATCTACGAATAGTTCCATCTTCTTGAACACTTTTTTTAACATGAATTAATAATTTAAAATGATCATAAATATCGATGATTGTTTCATCAAATTTTAAATTTGGATTTTTAATCATGCACATTCTTGTCATTCTAGAATAATTAAAAGCAATATCTTTTGAGTGAATTGTTGATATTGTTGGATGACCAGTCATAGCACTATTAAGTAAAGAAAGCATTTCTCCACCTCTTGCTTCACTAACCACTAGCCAATCTGGATTAACTCTAAGTGCATTTTTAATTAAGTCATCAAAATTAAGATTGTTATTTTCGTTTAAAAGCCACGTTTGTGAATCGATTTTATCTAAAAAATAATCTGTTTCTAATTCTTCTACATTATCAATAACAAGTAGTCTTGTATTTTCATTTAATCTTGAAATTAAGAACTTTTGAAATTCGGTTTTTCCACTACTTGTAACACCACTTATAATGATGGATTCTTTGTTTTTTAAAAATAAATCGATTAAATCCACCACCTTTCTAGGAACAAAGGATCCATCATTACTTATACGCAATTTTTCAAAACCAATACGGATTGAAAAATTGATCACCTTTTCTCTTTCTTTGCGACTTATAGCATAATGAGTTGCGTTAATTCTGTATCTTCCACAACTTATATCTAAAATAGGTTTAGAATAGCTAAACATGTTGTCGCTAAGATTAGAAATTTGTCTTACAAAGTCATAAACTTCACGAGGACAAACTTCAATTTCACTTTTCTTTCTTCCTAAAACATTATCTTGATAATAAATATCTTTACCATTGTAAGAAATATCCGTAACATTTGGATTTTTAAGAAGAGATGAAAGAAAACTATTGTCGATGTATTCAATTAAATTAGTATTCACTTTTGATAACTCCTTTCTCTTTTATTGAAAAACAAAGATATTGATCTACTTTAAAATTTAAAAAGTAGTTACAGATAAAATGGATTTGAACGTTTTTAATATCGTTAGTAATGTTGATATAATATTTTTCATTTTCTTCATCATATGTGTATGGATAGAATGAAATATTATAGCTATCAACGTGATTTTTTAGGTTTAGATTTAGAAAATAAATTACATTTTCTTTTAAGGTATCTAAATCAAAATGCGGATCAAAGTTTTCGTTTTCATCAATAACAACTACTGATTTATCAAAAACTTTTAAAGGAATATTTAAAAATGTACGTTTTACAAACATTCCTTTGGTTGTTACTAAAACCATTGAACAAATTGATATAAAAATTACATTTACAAAATGAAATACTGCCATTGTCATGGGTGAATTTCCTCGTTTGATGAGTCATTTCCTGTCTCATTTATTCTTTCATTTGTGTAGAAATAATTGTCAATAAAGTCATCATTAAAACTAATTGTAAAAGGCAAAGCTAAATTAACTGAATTAGAGCCAAAGCCAACAAATACAGGCATTACTTTTAAAGTTTCATATGCTTCAGCTTTTCTTCTTGGAAGATAAATATTATTAACTTCTATATATTTACTTCTTTTTTCAGAATACATATGCATTGTAAATGGATCTAAATACAAATCTTTTGTTCCTCCTTTTGATAAATTTTTGTATTTTAAGTTATAAGTATTTGTACTTAATACATTTATATCCATTAAGAAATAGCGACCATAATCTGCGTCTACATCAGTACAATCATTAAAACTTCCATTGTTATTTACTATGAAAAACTTAACAAATAATGAATTAAATATTCCATTGTTTGTATAAATGAAATCTTCGGGCTTAATTCTAAAATAAATCTCTTGTTTTCTTATTGATTCATATGTTTCAAAATTCATAGCATCGTAATATCGATAAAATTTTGGATTAGTAGAACTTTCTATAAATTTACAATAATAATATGATTTTGCTGTTGTAGTGGTTGCAGTAACTAAGCCTCCATAAGAAGAAAGATAATAATTAATTTTTATATGACTAAGAATGGATTCTCCACCACTGGTTGTAGTTTTATACGCATATAATATGAAATAAAAATATACATTTCCTTTTGGTAAATAAGATTTTTGAATAGTAAAAGATGCATTTACTTTTGTATTTGAAGCAAAACTTCCAACTAAACGAGCTCTATCATAACCTACTTGTTTGCCATCAGATGTTGTATATAAAAACTTACAACGATAATTATAATTTTTATTTTTTAATAGATAGGAAAAAGAAACTCTTTGAGAAACATCTTTTCCAACATAACCAAACTCAAAACTATAAAGATATAAAAGGTTTTGAGTTCCTTCATATATAACTGATGTATTTTGTTCAGATATACTAGCTGAATTGATTCCATTAGTTGTAGATAAAGGTTGAACCTTATTTTGAGTGTTTGTACTCATTAAACTTGTAAGACTTAAAGCTAAGATAATTTTTGAAAGCATTTTTATCCCCTTTCACTAATATTTATGCGGGGAATTTTGAAAAATTACCGTTTATTTTTAAAATTTTTTATTTTATATTTAATTTATGATTATTTTGGTAGGTGCTTCAGCAAGTGGTAAAACTGTAATTTGTAAAGAACTGATCGAGTCTTTTGGAATGCAAAAGTTTGTAACAACCACTACAAGAAAAATTCGCATAAATGAAAAAAATAATTTTGATTATCATTTCATTTCGAAAGAAGAATTTGAAAAAAAGATAAAAAATAATGAATTTATAGAGTTCGTTGAATATAATGGCAACCTTTATGGATCAGAGAAAAAAGAGATTGCTGATAATAAAGTTATTATCTTAGAACCTAATGGTTTTTACCATTTTTTAAATATGAATGATAAATCTATTGTTTCTTTTTATATTGAGTGTAATGAAAAAATGCGAAAAGAAAGAATGGAAAGTAGACTAGATAATAAAGAAGACATCGAAAAAAGAATCATTAATGACCGCTTAGTTTTCAAGGATGAACTTAAAAATAAAGTTGATTATGTTATAAATTCAGAAAACTCATCAATAAAGGAACTTGCTCAACAAATTTATAAATTATATAAAGATAAAGTTTTTGACTAATATAAAATTACTCAACAAAAAAGTGCCAACTAAACGGCACTTTTTTAATAAACTTCAAATTATTATTCCTCTTCTTTAACTTCTCTAACAACTTTAAGTTTTTCAATTGTGTTATTTTCATCAATTGCAATTACAGTCATAGTCAAATTTTTAAAATGAATTACATCATTTATTTTTGCAAATCGATCATCTAAAAGCTCAATACAATAGCCACCAATAGTGACATATTCTGTATCGATTTCATCAGGATCAATATCAAACATTTCAAAAAAGTCTGATAGATTCATGTTTCCGTCAATAATGAACGAATTTTCATTAATTTCATAAACAGGTTCATCAACATCATCTTCTTCATCCCAAATTTCGCCAACAATTTCTTCTAGAATATCTTCCATGGTGATAATTCCTTCAACTCCACCATATTCATCTAAAACAATTGCAAAATGAATTTTGGTTTTCTTAAATTCTTGAAGAATATCATTAATTTCTGTAGAACGAGGAAATCTTAATGGTTCTCTTAAGATAGATTTTATTGAAGCATCTTTTTGTTTTTGTAACTTAAGTCTAATTAAATCTTTAATAGTTACAAACCCAATAATATTATCGATAGTCTCTTCATAAACTGGGATTCTGCTATGAACAAATAAATCTTCAGTTTTGAAAATTTTATCTAAAGAATCCTCTACATCAATTGCAACAAGATCAACACGTGGAGTCATGATTTCGTAAGCTTCAGTCGAAGCATAATCAATCGTGCCTCTTAAAATATCAGCATTGTCTTTATCAACAACACCTTCTTTTTCAATAACATCAACCATCTCTTCTAATTCTTCATCAGTAACATCAGGTTTTTCAATATTTTTCTTTTTAATTGGAAGCATAACAAGTTTACCAAAACAATTAGTCAAGAATGAAATAGGTGTACATATGATGCATACAAATCTAGTTAAATAAGCATATTTTAGAGACATTTCAAAAGCTTTATTTCTTGTTAATGATTTTGGAACAATTTCTCCAAAAACAATAATTATAATAAGCATTGAAAATGAACCAACAAGAGATCCTGTTTGTCCATTCATTCCATTACTAGTAAAAATTGAATAAGCAAGAAGGGTTGCTATAGTTTGAGCTGCAACATTAACTAAATCATTAACAAACAAAATTGTCGAGATTGTAAAATCATAATTCTTAACAAGTTTAAGAGCAATTTTAACTCTTTTAGCATCTTTTGGTTTATCATGATTTAAAAGTCTAAGTTCACTAACTGAACCATAGGCCATATCTGCACTGCTACAAAGAGCACTAATAATAAGTAAAACTACGATTAAAACACTATAAATTGTATTAAGCGTGGCATTATTCATGTTTTAAATCCTCCACCCTATTAATAGATGTAGTTGCTTTTTCATCAATTTCACCAACTAGTTCTTCTAAAACATCTTCCATTGTAATCATACCAATTAGATCATTTTTATCGTTATAAACTAAAGCAATATGAGTTTTTTCATCATTAAATTTAGCAAAAATATCATCAACTTTATCAGTTTCTTTAACTTTTAAAGGAACACTAATAACGCTTCTAATATCAAGATGTTTATCTTCTATATATTCTTTAAAATATGTTTTAACTGTTAAAATGCCAACAATATTGTCTTTATCTCCATCATAAAGAGGGATTCTTGAGTATCTATTATCAAGTAAGATTTTATTGAGTTTGGTTGCAGTTAATCCATTAATATCTATTGAAAAAATCTTATCTTTTGGTGTCAAAACTTGTTTAACATTAATCTTATCAAAAGCAAATGCACGAGATAAAATCTTCTTTTCATCGGCTTCTAAAACATCATCCTCAGCTTCTTTTGCTTTATCTATAAATTCTTCTTTTGTCATTTCAACATCAGCTTTATTATTTGTAATCTTCTTGAGTAATTTTAAAAACATCCTTACAACAAAAATTAAAGGGAAAAAGATGATATAAAAAACAAAGATTGGATAAGATATAATCTCTGCTAATCGATCTGGATAATTCTTACTAATAATTTTTGGGAGATAATCTCCAAGTAAATAAAGTCCTAATGTTACAACTGTTGTAGATACAATCGACTCAACTCCGTTTCCCCAATTATAAAGACCAGAAAGGTACAAGAAAAATATAGCACTAACGTTACTTAAAATAGCTTGAACTAAATTATTGCCAACTAAAACAGTGACTAAAGCATCATCATAGTTTTTAGCCATCTTATAAACGAGTTTAGCGGTAAAATTATTATCCTCAGCTAAGACTTTATAGTGATATATATTACAATTGGAGTAGCTGTTTTCAGCACAAGTGAAGATGAACGATGCGATTATGCAAAGTATTGCAATAATCAAAACTACATACCACGGCATACTGTCCATATTTCTCTAAATTTCCTCCTATATGAAACAAGAATATAATATCAAAATTGCAAGAAAATTCTATATATATATTAATTAAAACCATCAAAAAAGCCCTTTCAATAGGGCTAATTCTACTAATTTTAGTTATGTTTTATAACATGACAATGTCTACAACGTGGTTCATAAGACTCAGTTGCACCAACTAAAATTGTTGGGTCATTTTCACTTGCAGGTTCACCATTTATCAATCTTTGAGTCATAGTTGCTTCTCTACCGCAGATTGGACAAATTGCTGTAAGTTTTGTAACAAATTCAGCTTTGCAAAGTAAAGTTCCCATTTGACCAAAAGGTTGACCTCTAAAATCTTGATCAAGTCCTGCGCAAATAACTCTGATACCTCTATTTGCTAAAACATCGACTACATCAACAATACTTTCATCGAAGAATTGGGCTTCATCAATACAAACAACATCAAGATTTGGAGTGATATATTTTAAAATATCAGTTCCCTTTGAAACGTTGATTGCCTTTTCGCTATGTTTTTGATGGCTAACAACAGAATCTTCACTATATCTATTATCAATTTTTGGTTTAAAAACTAAAAATTTCTTTTTTGCATATTTTAAACGATTGATACGTCTTAAAAGTTCTTCACTTTTTCCAGCAAACATTGGACCACTAATAACTTCAATCCAACCAACATTATCGTGTCTTTCTTCCATAATAATAAGCTCCCTTAAACTTCTACTAATTATATCAAATTAAAAATAAATTACATTCATATATAATTACTAATTTATTACTATATAACCACTTTAAAAATTAAAAAAATTCGAATCAAAATATATTCTAAAATAATAAAGATTTTAACGATTTAATCGAACAAAATTCATATATGAAACTTAATTTTTTTTAATCTATTTTATAACAAAAACTTCTTCAGCTAGGTATAAAAAATATTCTGCAATTTTTTCAGGTGTATCTATAAAATTTCTTTTAGACCAATATTTTAAAACATCACTAAAAGTTGAAGAAATATGCATATGAACTAATTCATGAGGAACCTTATTATTATTTTTAAGTTTTTCATCACAAATATTTGCAACTTTTTCTCCCATCTTTGAGTAAAAAACTTCGGCAGATTTGCCTGATAAATAAGTTTTTGATTTCCCCTCATCATCTCTAACATGAATAAACATATGAGTTATTTCTTCTTTAAAATTCTTTTGGAAAGCATGCCCATCTTTATGTTGGATTTCACTAAAAACATGGTAAATTAACGAATCTAATATTTCATCAAATACTTCATCTTTGTTTTGAAAGTTCTCATAAAAAGTACTTCTTCCAACATTTGCTTTATTAATGATATTTTCTACAGTAATATTTGCGTATTCTTTATTTTTCATCAATTCACTTAATGAATCGATTATTAAATTTCTAGTTCTTTCAGTTCTTCTATCCATATTTTTACCTTTCAAAACAAAATTAAATTTTTGTTCGCTATTGAACACTTTTTATTATCTATTCTTCAACAGAAACTACAGATATTTATAATTAAAATCGAACAATATATCCGTAATCGAACATATTGTATCATATTTGAGGTTTTAATATGAAAAAGCTAGCATCCTTCTATAATGAAAATGAAAATAAGATAAAAATTGTCTGCATAGTATTATCTGCAATTTCTATTATTATTTCACTTATTTTAAAAGAAAATAATTTAATTGATAACTTAATAATTGATCCAGCATGGATTGCAATCATTTTATGCGGATTAAAAATAATTATTGGAGCAATTGTAGGAATTGTTAAAGATCATGATATTACAGCCGATTTACTAGTTTCATTAGCAATTATAGGTTCATTAATTTTAAAAGAATTTTTTGCTGCTGGAGAAGTTGCACTTATTATGGAAATAGGCTCACTTTTAGAAGATTTGACTGCATCAAGAGCACAAAAAGGAATTCAAAAACTAATTAAAATTTCGCCAAAAAAAGCTACTATTGTTAAAAATAATAATAAACAAGAAGTTTTAATAGAAGAAGTAAAAGAAAATGATATTTTAGAAGTTAAAGCAGGCGAAAATATACCTGTAGATGGAATTATTATTTCTGGAATGACAAGCATTGATCAAAGCAATATGACTGGTGAATCAGTTCCCATATATAAAGGGATTAATGATGAAGTTATTTCAGGGACTATAAATCTTGATGGTTTAATTTTAATAAGAGCCACAAAATCAGCAGAAAATAGTTCATTACAAAGAATGATTAAACTCGCTTCATCTAGCGATGCACAAAAAGCTAAAATTGTTAGAAAAGCAAATAAATGGGCCACATAT
>CAVKEL010000025.1:0-3259 GCA_963655445.1 Acutalibacteraceae bacterium
GATCTATAGAGGTGCATCAATGCTTGTTATATCTTGCCCATGTGCAATAGTTATTTCAATACCAATGTCATATGTTGTTTCGATTGGAACAGCAAGCAAAAACAAGGTGTTAATTAAAGGCTCGACTTACCTTGAATTAATTGCAAAATCAAATTCGATTTATCTTGATAAAACTGGAACAATTACCGAAGGTCAATTCAAGATTGATAAAATAGAATCAGTAAATAATAAAGGTGAAAAAGAATTGTTAAATTTAGCTATTGCAGCAGAAGCTTACTCTAATCATCCAATTGCAAAAGCAATAACTATTAATGCTGATCTTGATGAATATAAAAAAGATATCAAAGACTACCAACAAGTTGATGGAAAAGGTGTAATTTGTACATACAAAGATAAAAAATTGGTTGTCGGTAATACAAAATTATTTGAAAAAGAAGGTCTTAAATTTATTGAATCCAAAGAAGTTGGGACAATTATATATGTAGCTTATGATGATGAATTCTTAGGTAATATAGTTATCAGAGATACAATAAAACCAAATACTATTGAAGCTATCGAATTATTTAAAAAATCAGGAATCAAAAATATCACTATGTTGACAGGTGATAATAAAGAAATAGCCGCAGATATCGCAAATAAAGTTGGAATTGAAAATTATCAAGCCGAACTTTTACCAATTGATAAAACAAAGGCGATTGAAAATGCTAAAAATGAAGGGATGATTACAATGTTTGTTGGCGATGGTGTTAATGATGCTCCTTCTCTTGTTCTAAGTGATATAGGAATTTCAATGGGGTCTATTGGTTCTGACTCAGCAATTGAAGCTAGCGATATTGTAATTATGGACGATAATTTAAAACGTATTTCTTTCTTAAAATCACTTGCTAAATTAAACAAATTTGTTGTTTATTGGAATTTAATATTCGCAATAACAATTAAAGTAGTAACTTTAGTCTTAAATATGTTAGGTGTATTAGGGCAATGGGCAATTGCAGCCGCAATCTTTGCAGATGTTGGTGTAACAATTATTTGTTGTATAAATAGCTTATTGATTTCATTGAAAAAGAAATAGTCAAAAAAACTAGGTATAATCCTAGTTTTTTATTTATAAACTATTTAATAATGCTAGCAAGTCCACCTCGCGAAGTTTCTTTATAATCAGGGTTTAATGAATTTCCAGTAACCCTCATAGCTTCCACTACTTTATCAAAACTTACCTTATTTTTTCGAATAGGAGCAATGTTTTTTGCATATAAATAACTTTCATAAGCCCGCATTGCTCCGACTCCATTTCTTTCTATACAAGGAATTTGCACATACCCTAATACTGGATCGCAAGTTAAACCTAAAAAATGTTCTAAAGCTACTTCAGCACCATATTCTATTTGTTCTGTTGTTAAAGAATTTGCATAACATAGTGCAGCTGTTGCCATTGCAGTAGCAACTCCGACTTCGGCTTGACATCCAAGAACTGCTCCTGATATTGAAGCGTTTTCTTTGCAAATATTTCCAAACAAACCAGCTACTTTTAAACTATCAATTAAAGTTTTTTTATCTTTATGTTTGTAATTATATTCATAATATAAAACAGCTGGTAAAATTCCACATGAACCACATGTTGGAGCAGTAACAACTGTATCTCCACTAGCATTTCCTTCAAGACATGCATAGGCAAAAGAAGATATAAGCATTAATATAGACTCATTATTTTGTTCATTTAATGCATTTTCATATATTTTTTTGGCAACTCTAATAAGTCCAATAGGACCTGGGATTTGGCCTTCTTTTTTTAGATTATTTTCAACTTCTTCAAACATAAAGTCTAAAGTTTGCTCTAAATATTCATCTATTGAATCATCTTCGTTTTCGTTTACATAATCGACTAAACTCATGTTCATACGTGAAATATAAGCGCTAATATCACTAAAATGTTTGAGCTTATAAACTTCATCATTGCTAACCTTATTCAAATCGGTAACAATCTTGCCTCCACCAACCGAATAATATGTTTGCTCTTTAATTTCTGCCCCATTTAAATATGCTTTAAAAGTCATCGTGTTTGGATGATTTAAATCTTTTTTATTTAAATCAAAATTAACTTCAGTATTTATTTCTTTTAAAGAATTTTTTATTGCTTTATCTGTAAAATGACCTTTGCCAGTTAAAGCAAGCGAACCATATAAAGTAACAATAATTTTATCAACTTTATTAATATCTTTTACAAAATCTAATGCTGCTTTACTAGGACCTATCGTATGCGAGGAAGATGGCCCAGGTCCAACAATAAATAAGTTTTTAATAGAATCCATATTATTCTCCTACAATACCTTTCAAAAGTTCAGATAAATCGATGCCTAATCCTTTACTAATTTTATTTAAAACTTTTAGTGTAGGATTTCTATTGCCTCTTTCTAAATCAGATAAATAATTAGAATTAATGTTGCATCTAAAAGCTAACTCTTCAATAGATATTTTTTGTTTGCGCCTTAAATAACGCACTCTCTGTCCAAACTGTTGGTTAACATCTAACAAAGCACTAATCTTCATGTCGGAATCCTTTCGCCATTTCTTTAATTTTTATAAATAAATGATTTATATTAGATTTTGAAACAGGTTTATTAATTCTTTCAGACAATAATTCTGCTAAATCATTAAAAGTAGCTTCTCTATTTTCTAGTCTTAAATAACAAAGTTCCCTTAACTTTTGATTCGCAATATTCTTAATTCCAAGTGATTTATCAATTGTTTCTATATCTTTAATTTGTTGCTCAGAAATAGAAATAGTTTTTTTGTAATTATATTGATCCATATTCATCAATCTATTCATAGAATTAGCATTGTCTCTATTAACTCTAATACTTTCAAATTCTAAGCATGAATTACTTGCTTCTAAATAAGCTAAAAAGTCAGATATTTGATCGGATCTTTTTAAATAAACAACATAATTATTTCTTCTTTTAATAATTTTAAAATTAAATTCTAAATCTTTAATTTTTCTAACAAGTTTTAAAATAGCTTCACTAAATGCTTCATCATTTGTGTACATTTCAAGATGATAATTAGGACTCATTGGATTGCTGCAAGTTCCGTTATTCAAAAATAATCCTTCTAAATACCCTTTAATTTTTATGTCTTTATCTGTTAAGTTATATGGAATTTTACTTTCTAGATAATCAATTTCTAGTTCATTTAATACTTTATCAACATCGCTATTTATATTAATTATATATTGTGTAGTTTTCTTAAATTGCATCATTAT
>CAVKEL010000026.1:0-7512 GCA_963655445.1 Acutalibacteraceae bacterium
TAAATAGTTTAATATATTTAATTTTATTAATCTTGAAAAATTAAAAGATTTTTAAAGGCAAAAAGTGTAAGATAATAAACGAGTGGGACAATAGCTCAGTTGGGAGAGCGCATCGTTCGCAACGATGAGGTCGTGGGTTCGATCCCCATTTGTTCCACCATTTTAAATTGAAGTGGGATTTGACAATAAATTTTTAAAAAGTGCATATATGAACTTGCAGTTTCACAGATGGTTTAATATTAATCGTGTCCAATTTATCTTAAAAATAAAAAATTAAATAAACAGTGCGCGGATGACTGCCGAAAATTTGTATATTGAAAGAATTTTTTATATTGTATAATTAAGAACATGAAGACAAAAACTATTTTAATTGTTGAAAGCGATAAAACTAGCGCAAATAATATTGCAAAACTTTTGAAGGGCGAAGGCTATCAAGCAGTTTTTGTTTCTACTGCTCAAGAAGCCATAGATACATGCATTAAAAAAATAATTGATTTGATAATTCTTGAATTAAATTTAAAAGACAAGGATGGAATGGTTGTTATTGATACTGTTAGAAGTTTTACAAACACATTGCCAATAATTGTTGTGTCAAGTAGAGCCAATGTTGAAAGCAAAGTTATGGCTTTTGATACTGGAGCAAACGATTACGTTACAAAACCATTTAATAATTACGAATTATTAGCAAGAATTAGAAATCAATTTAGATATCAAAAAGAAGAAAAAGAACATTTATTCATAAATGGTAATTTAACTATTGATTTTGATGCAAAAACAATTTTTATAAATGGAATTGAAGTTCATTTTACTAATTTTGAATATAAAATCATTGTTTTATTAGCAATGAATTTAGGGAAAACTTTAACATATGATTATATTATTGCTCATGTATGGGGTAAGGGTGGAAATGATCAAAATGGTTTAAGAGTTTTTATGGCAGGCATACGTAAGAAAATTGAAAAAGATCCAAGAAGTTCTCAAATTATTAGAACCGATATTGGCACAGGCTATAGAATGAATAAAGTTAGTTGAGAAATTCAACTAACTTTTCTTTATTTTCTTCAAAAATAGTAGTCCCTAGATTGTAATAATAATCCAATTTTTTTTCATTTGTTTCTAAATGCTTAAGTTTTATATCTTCAGATGGTTGAATTATAAAAACCTTTGAATTCTCAGATTCAAGTTCATCTATGCACTTATTGTAATTTTTATGTGATTCTTGTAAAGCATTCATATATTCAGGATATTTTTTAAATGCAAATTTAATTAATCGTTTTCTATAACTACTTATTTCTGGATCTTTTCTAAAACCTTTAGGTCTTGTAGTAATAACAATAATTCTATCAAATCCTTCCTCTAACGCCTTTTTAAATGGAATAGGATCACTATCTCCCCCATCTAGATATAAGTTACCATCAATTTCAATAGGTTTTGCAACAAATGGAAGAGATGCAGATGCTTTAATTGCCTCATTAAAATCTTCCAAGGAAGATTTATTAAAATAAGCAGCAGTGCCATCTTTTAAAGAAGTAGCTACAACACATAAATCAGTAGGATTATTTTTGAATGTTTCGTAATCAAAAGGTAGTTCCTTTTCAAGTTGATTAAAATAATAATTAAAGTCAACAAAACTATGTTTTCGAATAACATTAGAAATAGATTTAAATTCTTTAGATTTGAAAGTTAGTAAAGTTGCTTTTTTTGCTCTCCCTTTTTGTTTGCTTAAAAAATTTAAAGCATTTAAACCACCGGCTGAAACGGCAAAAATTTTATCTATCTTTATATTGGTTTCTAAAAGTGAATCTAAAATAGCAGTTGTAAATATTCCTCTAGATCCTCCACCTTGGAGTACTAATGCAGTTTTCATGCTTAAATGATACATTTTAATGATTATTTTTTCAAAAAAATAAAGTCTAAAGATTTTAGATGTGTAAAAATACAATTATTATTTAGTGTCAAAGGTTTAATGTTGATTTAAAAGTGATAGAATATCTTTACTCTTTAGTGGGTTTGAAGAGAAAGCGAAATTAAAATGAAAAATTTTGTTGGAAAAATGTTAAATCTTATTGGAATGGTAGGGCTTATATTAATTAATTGTTTTATATGTGTTTTTTATATACTTACTTTTGTTATGGGAAAAACAATTTTGGGTGATTTTTCTGATTTAAAAGTTAACCCAAGTCAAAGTTATTATTTATTACCAATGATATTTTTTGGTATTTATTTTGTTTTTCTTGTTAGCTTTGTAATTGGTGATTTAAAAAGTTTGGTTAAAAATCAAGCTGGTAAAATTGCTTTTTTGTTATCAATATTGTTTTGTATATGTTCTATTGGAATGATGATAATCATAGTGCAGCAAAGATATATTCAGGGAATAGATAATCCCGGTATTAATTTAAATTTTGTTTATTGGTGTGGAGGGATTGATTTATTTTTTACTATTTTAATTATGATTGGAAATGCTCTTAAGATAAGAAAGGTTTAATTATGGGTTTAAAAGTTTTAAATAAAAATCAACTTCGTAGGATGCCTGATTATCTAACAGTTATAAAAGATATGAAAGGAAGAGGATATAAATTTGTTAGTTGTCAAGAATTAGCAGATATACTGAATCTAAACAAAGAACAAGTTAAAAAAGATATTGCTGTTGTTTCTACAAAAAGTGGTATTCCTAATAAAGGGCGAGATATAAATCAACTGATAATGGATATCGAAAACGTTCTTGGTTATGACGATATCCATAATGCAATTCTTGTTGGAGTTGGCGATTTAGGAAAAGCCCTTCTTAAATATCAAGGTTTTAGAGAATATGGTTTAAAAATTGTTGGCGCTTTTGATGTTAGTGAAGAAGTTATTGGACAAATCATTAACGATATAAGAATTAGAGATGTTAAAACACTTTCGAAGGTTTTTGGAGATTATAATGCAAAAATCGGGATCATTTGCGTTCCAAAAGATCAAGCACAGCAAATTGTTGATATTCTTGTAGAATCTGGAGCACTAGCGATTTGGAATTTTGCACCGATTACATTAACTTCTAAAAAGCAAGGAGTTATCATCAGTAATACAAATATGGCTACAAGTTTATCTGTTTTATCTCATCAACTTTATTTAATGAAAAAGAAAAATTCAGATAAATTAAAAAAATAAATTTTAGTAGATTGGAGATTGTTTATGGGGAAAGAATTTAGAGATTTAATAGTAAAAAAAGAGAAAGATGCAAATGTGTTTATTTGTGGAATTCCTTTTGATTCAAATGCATCAGTTGGAAAAGGGGCCGCAAAAGCTCCACAAGTTTTAAGAGAACTTTCTTATTACTTACCTCCACTTGATATGGTTGGAAATGATTTAACAAAAATAAAAATGTATGATTGTGGTGATTATAGTGGATTAGATTTCAATAAACTCACAACTGATTTGCAATTTAAATTTTTAAGCAAAAAAGGATTTCACGTTATTCTTGGTGGAGATCACTCAATTGCTATTGCTAGCGAAAGAGCTTTTTATTGTAAATGTTTAAAAGAAAATAAAGAGCCTGTTATTATTCATATTGATGCACACCCAGATATTTGTGACGTTTATGATGGTTCAAAATATTCACACGCATGTCCAAATTATCGAGCACTTGAATATGGTTATAATGAGAAAAATATAACATTAATCGGTGTTAGAGGATTTGAAGCACAAGAGATTGAAATTTTAAAAAAGCATAAAAATATCGATGTTTTTAAAGCGGTCGATGTCAAAAAATTAGGTATAGAAAATTTGCTAAATTATTTAATTAAAAAATATTCTAACAAAAAATATCTTGTTTATCTTTCTTATGATATCGATGCAAATGATCCTGCATATGCTCCTGGAACTGGGACTCCAGAATCGTTTGGTTTGACAAATTTTGAGACTGCATCGTTAATTTGTGGAATTATTGCAGGCTTAAATGTTGATACCATGGATATGGTTGAAATTGCACCTCCATTAGATGTTAATAACATCACAAGTTGGTTAGGTTTAAAGACTTTATATGAAGTTTTTGGGACTTTAATTAAAACAAACAAAATCTAATTATGGAGTGGGAAGATTTATTTAAAGTAGTTAAAAATAAAGACTATTCAAAGAAATTAAACTCTTTTCTTGATGAGGAATACAAAAATAAAATTGTTTATCCTCCAAGAAATTTGATGTTTAATGCTTTTAATTTGACTCCATATGACAATGTTAAAGTAGTTATTTTAGGTCAAGATCCATATCATGAACAAAATCAGGCTATGGGACTTGCTTTTAGTGTGCCTAAAGGAGTTGTGTTGCCTCCATCATTGCAAAATATTTATAAAGAAATTGGCAATGAATATGGAGTAAATATTTTAAACAAATCTGGTGATTTAACTTATTTAGCAAAACAAGGGGTTTTACTTCTAAACCCAACTTTATCTGTTGTTGAACATAAACCATTAAGCCATAAATGTGCTGAATATGATGAATTTTTTAAAGATGTCATGATATTTTTAAATAATAATCATAATCCGATAGTTTTTATGTTATGGGGCAACAACGCAAAACAATATAAAAAATATATAACCAATAAGAATCACTTAATTCTTGAAAGTGTTCACCCATCACCTTTAAGTGCTAATAGAGGTGGTTGGTTTGGCAATAATCATTTTTTAAAAACTAATCAATTTTTAAAGAAAAAGGGTTTAGAAGAGATAGATTGGATTCCAAAAGATTAATATGTTGATGCAATTTTCATAAAAAAGTTGTATAAATTTTGTGGGTGCTTAGAGAACTAGGCTGAGATAAGCGTGATACTCGCTTGGACCTTACCTGATCTAGATAATGCTAGCGTAGGATTTCTTTTATGATTTACTACCCATTATCAGGTAGTTTTTTTGTAAAAGGAGTTTTTATGAGTACTTTTTTAAAGAAACATTGGCCTGATATCGTTTATTTAATATTAGTAGCCATTGTTATAGGTTTTTCTTTTGTACCTATGTTTAACGTTGTAACAAAAGATGTGGAAAAGAATAAATATTATTTTCCAATGATGATTGTTAATTTTATTTTTGGTTCTAAAGTAAATGATGTTAGTTTTGGACCAAATGTTATTTTGATCATTGTATATATTTTATTCCTTATTGGAGTTGTATTATTTGTTGTCAATTTATTTATTAAACAAAATAAAGAAAAAGCAGCCACAGTTCTAGCAAGCGTCACTTGTGGAATTAATATTTTATTTTTGTTTGCACTATTGTTCATATATGCATACGCGCCATTCACAAATGCAAATCTTAGCAATATATCAGGGTTTAAAGAAATTGAACCTATTGGTTGGTCTTATGCAATTTTTATGTTTACAAACGTTGTTATTGTTTTAATGTTGCTTAGAGAAACTGCGTTTAAAGTTAAGTTTTCTATTTATGAAATTAGTGAGATTGCAATCTTTTGTTCTTTAGCTCTTGTTCTCGATAAAGCAAAAATTCCAGTTGGTGCAACAGGTGGATCAATTAATGCAAGCGCCTTACCATTGTTTATTATTGCTATACGTTATGGTCCATTAAAAGGATTGTTTGCATCTAGTCTTATTTTTGGATTTATTTCATGTCTTTTGGATGGATATGGAATTCAAACATACCCATTTGATTATTTAATTGCGTTTTCAGGATATGCAAGCGTTGGTTTATTTATGAATATTTTCAAAAAACATGTATTAACAAAAAAAGAAAATATGGAATTTGCATGTATTTGTTTTTCGTTTATTCTTGGCGCAATTGTAAGTTTTATCACTAGAATGCTTGGTTCAAGTATTTCATCCGTTCTTTTCTATGAATTAAGTTTTGGAGAAGCATTAGTTTATAACATTGCTTATATTCCTTTAAGTGTTTTTGGTTGCATGATTATAGCGTTAATTTTGGCTAAACCAATTCAAATTATTAACAATAAATTCCCAGTAAAAACCGCTACTAAATAAAGACTATTATTTTATCTATAAATAAAATAAAATATATTCAATATTTGGATAGGAGTATTTTATTATGGGATTAAGGAAAAACGAACCAATTAAAGAAGAATTGGTCAAAGAAGAAGACAAAAAAATAGAAGAAGAAAGTGAGAAAAAAGTTTCTCAAAAAGTTGATGAAGTTGTTGAAGAAGTTGAAATTGTTAAAACTGAAGATGATATCGAAATAGAAAGCGATATTAATAACAAAAGAAAAGAATATAAGACTTTTGCTGATAAACAAAGAAAAATCAACGTGTTAATTACTACTGTTATTGCGGTTATTTTGGTTGGATGTTTTGTTTGTATGATGACATTATCTAAGACTTATGAATGGGTTTTATATGTTTGTCTTGGAGTAATGATTCTAGTTTTGGGAGCCACTTATCTTTCTAGTAATATGATGAAAAAGAATTTGATGGCTAAGTCAGAAGTTTACATTGACTATCTTTATGAAAAATGCAGCAAATATGTCTATAGCGATAAAGACGTAAAAGACTTAGTTATCACACCTAAAGGATCTTTAGATGATAAATGGTTTCATGATGCACATTTTTATAAAGATATTGTAAATACAAAAGGCAGAAACTTTGCTCATTTTGAATACAAAGGAGTGGAAGTTGATACCTGTGATTTAGCTGCAAATATGAAAGTTAAAGGAAGATTATCTCCTAAATTTTTAGGCAGATATTATTCTTTTAAAGCTAATAATAAAACTGATGGAAAAGTGACTATTTTTCAACTTAAGGGTGGCAATTTAAGTATTCCTCTAGATGATATTGATGATTTGAAATTGGTTGAAGGCAACGATAAATATTGTGTTTATTCTAATGATCCAAACGTTAAAAAAGTTTTAAATGCAAAAGTTATTAAAGAACTTCAAAAGTTTAAGGTTGTAAACCCACTGATCGATGTTATTTTTAGTGTAAAAGACAATTTAATTTCCTTAGGAATTGATTATACAGATGAGTTTTTAAACATTCCTGTTGATAGCGATTTTTCGATTAAGAATTCAAAGATTGCAAAAGAGGATTTTAAGAAAGTTATTAATGTTCTTAATGCTCTTTTAGCAACCAGTAAAAACAACAATCAAGAAACAGAAAATAGCAAATAAGCCTTTAACGACTTAAAATGAGGTGTTTTTATGGATTCGTTAAAAGGCAGATGGATAGAGGTCCAAGGTTATAAGCATGATGGAAGAATGCATCGTATATGGGATGCAGTTTTTGTTGCTGAAGAAACCGATGATTATGTTGTTGTGGCAAGCAATCGCACGAAAGTTATTGAACATGATTTTAGAATTTGGCACACAAAAGAACCTGCAATAATGATTTATTTTAAGAATTATTGGTTTAATGTGATAGCTATGATGAAAGATGTTGGTATTACTTATTATGTAAATCTTGCATCGCCTTTTGTCATAGATAAAGGTGTTGTTAAATATATTGATTATGATTTAGATATGAAATTATTCCCTAATAATCAAGTAAAAATCATTGATGTGAGAGAATATGAGTATC
>CAVKEL010000026.1:7522-24810 GCA_963655445.1 Acutalibacteraceae bacterium
TATGCGTATCATAGAAAGAAGTATGGTTATAGCGATGAAATTGATGAAATTTTAAGATATAACCTAAAATCTATTAAAGAAATGATGCTTAAAAAGGAATTCCCTTTTAATGACGAAGCAATTAAAGATTTTTATAATAAATTCTTAGAAATGGCAACTAAAAAGGGGAGTTAATATGAAGGTTGAATTAATTACAAATAGCAAAGAAGAAACTATATCTTTAGGTAAAGAATTAAGTAATTATCTTTTTAAGGGTGATGTGTTGCTCCTTAAAGGTGACTTAGGGGCTGGCAAAACAACATTTGTTAAGGGTATTGGTTTAGGGTTAGGAATTAAAGATGAAATTAATTCGCCAACATTCAATATTTTGAAATGCTATTTCAATAAGCCATTACCTTTGTATCATATTGATGCATATAGACTAGAAGATGTATCAAGACGAAAACAAAAACATTGGCCTTGAAGAAGTTATTGATGGGGATGGAATTTGTGTAATTGAATGGCCAATGTTTATACAAGAATTTATTGATTTTAATAAAACTTTGGATATTACGATTCATTCAATTAAAGAAAACAAAAGAAGTATCACTTTTGAAACAAAAAATGATGAGCATTTTAAAAAATTATTTAACTTTTTGGAGACATTAAAATGAAAACTTTATTACTTGATTCAACTTACAAAGATTTAAATGTTGGTTTAAATATTGATGGAGAGATGCACAAAATTAGTTATGAGTGTTTTCAAAGACAATCCGAATTAATGATTTCTGAAATTGATAAAATATTAAAAGAAAACAATGTTAATCCAAAAGATATTAATGAAATTGTTGTTACACATGGTCCTGGTAGTTTTACTGGACTAAGAATTGCTTTAACAATTGCAAAAGTATATTGTTACGCTGTTAAATGTCCATGTTATTCATTGTCTAGTTTAAATGTTTTAATGAAAAAAGATGCTCCTTCAATATGTTTGTTAAACGCAAGAAGTGGTCGCAGTTATTTTGCGGTTTATAATAATAATAATAAGGTTATTGAAGAAGATCAGATTTTAACTAACGATAAAGTTTTAGAATATATTAAAAACCATCCTAATTATATTGTTTGTGGAGATACTGATTATCTAGGAATCGATGGATATAAGGCTGATTCAATAGAAAATATGTATCTTTTAAAAAATAAAGAAAATGAAGTTAAAGATATTTATACACTTAAGGCTGTTTATTTAAAGGATTAATATGTTAATTAGAAAAGCAACAATTGATGACATAGATGAAATTTGCTCAATGGAGACATTATTTGTAAAACCCTATACTAAAGAGCAGGTTAGATATGAAATTGTAGAAAATCCAACAAGTAATATTTTACTTGCTGTCGATGATGATTTGAAATTAGTATATGGATTCATTGATTTTTGGATAACATTTGATTCTGCAACAATTTGCCAAATAGCAGTTAAAAAAGAATATCAAAATCAAGGTGTTGCAAGTATGCTTCTTAATGAGTCATATAAGATTTTGAAAGCTAATGATGTAATTTTTTACACT
This sequence comes from Acutalibacteraceae bacterium, assembly GCA_963655445.1. Taxonomy (GTDB): domain Bacteria; phylum Bacillota_I; class Bacilli_A; order RFN20; family CAG-826; genus Onthovivens. The sequence continues at coordinate 9,067 of CAVKEL010000026.1, forward strand.
TTAGAAGTTAGAGAACACAATATAAATGCTATAAATTTATATTTAAAACATGGATTTACTAAAGTGACTATAAAAGAGCAATATTATGAAAATGGGGAGAACGCTATATATATGTTGAAAGGACTAAATTAAAATGGCTAAAGATATTATTATTCTTGCACTTGAATCGTCTTGCGATGAAACGGCGTGTGCAATTATTAAAAATGATGAATTAATTAGTAACATAGTTTCAACTCAAATTGAAATGCATAAAAAATATGGCGGAGTCATGCCAGAAATTGCATCAAGATTGCATCTTGAAAATATTTTAGTAGTCATAAATGAAGCGCTTGAAAAAGCTAACGTAAGACTTGAAGATTTGACTGCAATTGCTGTAACAAGGGGGCCTGGATTAATTGGTGCTCTTCATGTAGGACTTCAAGCCGCTAAAACTCTTTCACTTGTTTTAAATATTCCATTAATTCCTGTTCATCATTTATGTGGTCATATATACGCAAATGAATATGTTAATTCACTCAAATTTCCTTTGCTTGCAGTGGTGGTGAGTGGAGGTAACACTGAACTTGTATACATGAAAAAACACTTAGATTTTGAAATTATAGGCGAGACAAAGGATGATGCAATTGGTGAATCGTTTGATAAAGTTGCTAGAGTCTTAGGATTGCCTTATCCTGGTGGAATTCCTATTGATAAATTAGCTAAAGAAGGTAAACATACATACAATTTACCAATGCCAATGCATGATGGTAGTTTGAATTTTTCATATAGTGGTTTAAAAACAGCTGTAATAAATACTGTGCATAATCTAGAAGCAAAAGGCGAAAAGGTAAATGTTAATGATATGTGTAGGTCTTTTGAAGATGTTGCAGTTGGCGAGATTATTGATAGAGTAAAAAGAGCAAGTGACAAATACGACTTTAAACAAGTTGTTTTGGCTGGTGGAGTTAGTGCCAATAGTTATTTAAGGGAAGAAATTGTTAGAATATTTAAGAATACAGATACAGAAGTAATTATTCCACCAATTTGGTGTACGACCGATAATGCTGCTATGATTGCAAAGGTGGGGCGTTATTTATATGATGAAAAGGTTTTTGCTAATTTAAATATTGGTGTTGATCCTTCTTGGAAGATTGAAGATTATAGAAAATTTTAATTGTAGTATAATAAAAAATTGATTGGAGAAAGTTTTATGGATAGAGAATTGAGCGTTAGAAAGTTATATCTTGGAATACAAGATAAAAAAATCATGGATGGTGAATTAGTTTCCATGTATGGTTGGGTTAAGTCTGCAAGAAACAATGGTAATGTAGGATTTATCGAGTTCAACGATGGGACTCATTTTAAGGGAGTTCAACTTGTTTTTGTAAAAGGATCAGAATGTTTTGATGATGCAGCAAAAATCAAATATGGTTCATCCATTAAATTTGAAGGTAAGGTTAAATTAACGCCTGATATGCCTCAACCTTTTGAAATTGAACTTACAAATATTTTTCTTGTTGGAGATTGTGCTGAAGATTATCCTCTTCAAAAGAAAAAACATAGTTTTGAATTTTTAAGAGATATTTGTTATTTAAGACCACGTGCAAATACTTTCCAAGCATTATATAGAGTGAGAAATACCTTAGCTTATGCGGTTCATACATACTTCCAAGAACATGGATTTATGTATATTCATACTCCAATTTTAACAGCTAACGATGCTGAAGGGGCTGGTGAAGTTTTTAAAGTAGTTGTCGATCCAAAACATCCTGAAGATTTCTTTAAAGCAAAAGCTGTTTTGACAGTTAGTGGACAACTTCATGTTGAACCATTTGCATTAGCCTTTAGAGATGTTTATACTTTTGGACCAACTTTTAGAGCTGAAAATAGTAATACTCCACGTCACGCAAATGAATTTTGGATGATTGAACCTGAGCTTGCCTTTGCTGATTTAAATGATGATATGGATTGTATTGAATCATGTTTAAAATTTGTAATTAAATATGTTTTAGATAACTGTAAAGATGAAATGAAATTCTTTGATTCTTTTATTGAAAAAGGAACAATTGATAAACTTACTAATGTTATTAATTCACCATTTAGAAGAATGACTTATACAGAAGGTATTGAACATTTATTAGCTGCGCAAAAAGCTGGTCATAAATTTGAATATAACAACATTTTCTGGGGAATGGATTTGCAAAGTGAACATGAGCGTTATTTAACCGAAGAAATTGTTAAAGGACCAATGTTTTTAACTGATTTTCCAAAAGATATAAAGGCTTTCTATATGAAACGTAATCCAGATGGGAAGACTGTTGCAGCATGTGATTTGCTTGTTCCTGCTGAAGGAGAAATAGTTGGTGGATCTCAAAGAGAAGACGATTATGAAGTTTTAAAAGAGATTATGATTAATAAAGGAAATGCTGAAGGTCTTGAATGGTATCTTAATTTAAGAAAATATGGTGGATGTCCACATTCTGGATTTGGTATTGGTTTTGATAGATTATTAATGTATATTACAGGTATGAAGAACATTCGTGACACCGAACCATATCCACGTGTTCCAGGGAGTTTAAAGTATTAATATGCAAAAATTAGAACGTAAAAAAGAAATTCTTACCCCAAAAGTCGATGAAACTGGAACTGTTGCAGTTAAAAGAGAGACAGTTGAAGTTGAAAAAATAGAAGAAGAAATGGATCCTGTAATTCTTGAGCAAAAGAAAAAATCAAGAAAAAGGGCAATTATAGTTTTTGGTATTATAGATTTAATTTTGTTTGGAGCAATTGTTTATCAAGTTGTTTCATTATTTATGGAAATATTCCAAAGCATTGGAAATGTATAAGAAAAATAGATGACTATTTGGTCATCTATTTTTTATCGCCAATATTAATTTCAGTAGGCTGATTTTGTGTTGAAGTATTATTTGTTGAATGAGGGTTAACTTTATTTAAGTTATAGAAGTGAGTTATATCGATTTTTGATAAATCTTTGCTGTAAATAGTTTCTTTTAATTTTTTGATTCTATAAAGTCTAGCAACATAAGCTTGAACATTAATTAAATACCACACTATCGAAATTAAACCAAATATGAATATAAAATAATTTGTAATTGCATGTCCCTCAACAAAGTGTGGTTGATTAATTATTTCAATTCCATCAAAACCAAGTGGTGGAACATATTTTGCATTTGAAAAATCAAAAACATAAAATAATGAAGCGATTCCTGTTTTGGTATCAAAAATTGATTGATCCCAATCTCCGCCTATAATTGCATGGTAAATTACCCAAGTCAAAAAAGTTAAAAGCCCAATAATAATTGGTGCAATACTCGCCCTAAAAAAACAAATTTTATTTTTCAATCTTGCAATTTTATTAAATTCTTTTTGATTATCACAGATTCTAGAAATTACAACATTTGTCATATATCTATCAACTTTTTTACCTTGAAGTTTCATCGTTGATTCAATTAATTTCCCGATTAATCCAAGAATTAAGAAAAAGACAATGAAAATAAGGAGAACAATTGCTACAACCGTAAGAATTGTTTTTGTTTTTTCACTTAAAAGCATTAAGAAAGAAGTATTAATCATTATTATTTCCTCCTTCCTTATGTTCAATTTGACCAGATGTATAATCTAAGACATCAGGATTTTGATTTTGTATTGATCCTGAAGTTTGACCTACATGTTGTCCATTAATATTTAAATTAAATGTTACACCTTGTTGAGATTGGCTTTGTTGAGGTTCAGAAAAATCTCTTGCAGAATTTAATATCGTTTGAGCTTCAATATCTTGTTTTAGAGTTAAACCAGTTGGTTTTCCTTGGAAAAATAAAATGATTGTTCTAAAAAACATTACAATCCAAACAATAAATAAATAAATTCCATAAACTGCAAAAAAGCAAATTCCAAGAGGAATTAAGAATAAATATAAAATACCTTTACCTAATAACTTAAAAAATTCTAACATTTTATTCATCCTTGTGCTTTTTGAAATTTGCACATAATAAGTATATAGCACCAGCAAAACTCATACAAATATCAAATGTTGAAAGTATTGAAATAGAATTTAAAAATCCATATTTATTCAAAAAACCAACAAATACAATCCATGTAAATACTAAAGAAACTCCTGAAACAATAGAAAATATTAAAACTTCTTTTTTAATTAATTGTATTGTAATTAAAATTGACAAAATTAAAGAAAGAGCTAAGAACGTATATGAAATTTTGAAAAAGTGCATATATGAAAACACGAGTGCCATAAATGAACTTATCGTTGAAACTAATATAAAAATTAATGAAACTTGAGAGAATAAATTTATTTTATACCCCAGTTTTTCTAATTCATTTTTTGTAATTATAAAAACCATAAACATTTCAAAAGTGCACAAAAGAAACATTCCAAAATAAACAAATAAATCAATATGTTCTATGGTTGATAAACTCAAAATTTTTAATATTGTTTCGATAGTATTTATATTGTAAATAAAATCGATCAATGGAATTATTGAAAGTTTAGTTAAAAATAAAATTAATACTGAAATAAAGTAGGCTAATATTCCGTCCTTCTTTAAGTTTATTAGTATTGCGAAAAATAATCCTTGAATTAAAGCAGGTAAAAGATATAACAAGGTAGATGTTAAATCCTGAACAGAAAAGCAAATTGACAAACACAAACTAGTTAAAAAATATATTGGAAAGTACCTCTTTTTTGTATTTAAACAATAAATAGTGGAAATTAGAGGCAAAAATAATATCAAAACTATTCCAGAAACAGGGAGATAAGTTGCAAAAACAGTTATTATTAAATTTAATGAAACAAATAAAGCCATTAAAGGAATGGTTGATTTAAGATCATCTTTTTTATTTATAATTTTCATATTTAAATTCTACTATATTTTTGGTTTTTCTTATATATAAAAGAGCACTAAAATGATATAATCTTAGCGCTTATGAATTACGAAAAAGATCTTAACGAAAATCAATATAAAGCTGTTACTTCTGATGCCCAATTTTTGAGAATTATTGCTGGTGCAGGAAGCGGGAAAACTAGAGTTTTAACCTATAGAATTGCATATTTAATTGAAAAAATGCATGTTTATCCTAGCAAAATTTTAGCTATTACTTTTACAAATAAAGTTGCAAAAGAAATGAAGGAAAGAACAATTAAATTATTGCCAGATTATGATTTAAAAGGACTTTCTATTTCAACATTTCATTCTTTTTGCGCTCGTTTTTTAAGATCAGAAATTTCTGAACTTGGATTTCCAAGTAATTTTTTCATTATGGATGATGCAGATTCTATGCAACTTATTAAAAATATTGGTGAAACTTTTGGTTATAAAAGAACCGATGAAACTAACACAGAAGCCTTTGATTTTATTAAAAAACAAAAATGTTATGGAAGATTACCAAGTGATTGCGAAAAAATGGAAAGCTTACGAGGTAAAGCACAACTTATAAGATATTTTAAAGAATATGAAAGAAAGAAAAATGAATTATATCAACTAGATTTTGATGATTTATTAATTTATACAATAAAAATTCTTGAAACTAATAATTTAATTAGAGATAAGTGGATTAATAAATTTGATCATATTTTGATTGATGAATTTCAAGATACCAATGATTTACAATTTAAATTATTAACTTTGTTAACTGATTCACATTCTAATGTTTATGTTGTTGGTGATCCTGATCAAACAATTTATACATGGCGTGGAGCAAATCAAGATATTATTATGCGTTTTGGTGATATTTATTCTCCTCTTAAGACAATTGCATTAGAGGAAAATTACCGTTCGACACCTAACATTTTGAACATATCTAATGAGCTTATTGCCCATAATCCAGGTAGGTTTGAAAAGAAATTATATACTTCTAATCCTAAAGGTTCGGAAGTAAATCTAAAGAATTTTGCAAACGCTATAAATGAAGCTTATTTTATTGCTAATAAAATTAATGAAATTACTATAAGAAACAAGGATGCAAAATATGCGAATATTGCAGTTCTTTTTAGATCCGCGTATTTAACTCAAAAGCTTGAAAATGTTTTAGTTGCAAAGCAAATACCTTATAAAGTCTATGGTTCTTTAAAGTTTTATGCACGTGCTGAAGTTAAAGATTGTTTAGCTTATTTTAAACTTATTGTTAATGAAGATGATGATATTTCTTTTGAACGTATCATTAATGTTCCAAGAAGAGGAATTGGCGATAAAACATTGGCAATTTTGAAACTTGAAGCAGAAAACAATCATGTATCAATGATCAAATATTTAAAAAATTTATATAAATATGATACCAAATTATCTTCTTCTATTGTTTCTAAGCTAGAACCATTATTTGGTATTATGGATAAAACTAGAGAAAAGATTGAAGAAAATGAAGAAGCATATAGTGAGATTCTTGATGATTTCATTACAGATATAAAATATAAGGATTTCCTAGAAGAAAAAGATGAAACAAAGGATAAAGTTTTGAACATTGTTGCTTTGATTAATGATGTTAGAGATTACTTAAAAGAAAATCCTGAAAGTAACTTTGATGAATATTTGCAAAATGTAACTTTATATAGTGCGCAAGACGATATTGATAACAGTGATTCAGTTTCTTTAATGACTGTTCATACAGCAAAAGGACTTGAATTTGATTATGTTTTTATTATGGGATTAGAAGAAGGCGTTTTTCCAAATAACAGAGCTCTTTTAGACAGCCCTAAAGCAATTGAAGAAGAAAGAAGGCTTGCTTATGTTGCCTGTACTAGAGCAAAGAAAGAATTATATTTAACATATAACACGGGATATAGTTTTGTAAGTAGAGCTGATTCTCTCCCATCAAGATTTATTAAGGAAATGGGGTTAAAAGTTAGTCTTTATAGTTTTGGAGAAAATACATCCAATTCTAGTTCAAATAGTGATGAAGCAAAGAAATACTATTATTCAAACAATAATAAAGTTGGAAATTTAGGTACTCTAAATTTAAAGAATAATATTATTTGGCATGTTGGAGATATTGCTATTCATCAAAATTTTGGTGAGGGTGATGTTATAAAAGTTGAAGATGATATTATCACAGTTAATTTTAAGGATTTTGGTGTTAAGAAATTAATGGGAAGCCATCCAAAATTATCTAAGAAAGAAAAGGTAGGTCATTAGTCATGGATATTATTGAAGCAAGATTTAAACATAAAGAATTAGTTAAATTATTAGAAAAATATTCACATGAATACTACGTTTTGGATAATCCTTCTGTTACTGATGAAGAATATGATAGTAAATATCAAGAACTTGAAGCAATTGAAAGAGAATATCCAGAATTAATTACAAGGAATTCTCCAACTCAAAGAATTGGTGGGACTGTTTTAAAGGATTTCAAGAAAATAACTCACAAAAGACAAATGATGTCTTTAGCTGATGTTTTTAACGAAGATGAATTATTAGATTGGAATCGTAAAACATGCGAAGGAGCTTTTAAAAAAGAGATTACATATTGTGCCGAACTTAAAATTGATGGTTTAGCTATGTCTCTTGTATATGAAAATGGTGAGCTTCAATATTGTGCAACTAGAGGTGATGGAACAGTTGGTGAAGATGTTACAACAAATGTATTAACAATACCTTCAATTCCTACACATATTGATCTTCCAGGGCATGTCGAAGTTCGTGGGGAAGTTTATATGCCAAAAAAATCTCTAGAAGAATTAAATAAAGAAAGAGAGAAAAACGGCGAACCACTCTTAGCTAATGCACGTAATGCTGCTGCTGGTTCTATTCGTAATTTAGATAGTTCAATTGCAAAAGCTAGAAAGCTTGATGCATGGTGGTATTATTTTGTAAATGCTGAAGATTATGGCATAAAAACCCATTTCGAAGCTCTTAAAAAATTAGATGAATTAGGATTTAAAACCAATTCAAATAGAAGGCTAGTAACTGGTGAAAAAGAAATTCTTGCTTATATTGAAGAATTTACTAAAAAAAGAAACGAGTTACCTTACGATATTGATGGCATTGTTTTAAAAACTAATGATTTTTCTTTATATGAAATTTTAGGAAATACTGCAAAAACTCCAAAATGGGCAATTGCTTACAAATTTCCACCTGAAGAAGTTATTACCAAATTAAAAGATATTGTTTATACCATTGGAAGAACTGGGAAAATAACTCCTAATGCTGTTTTAGAACCTATAAGAGTTGCTGGATCTACCGTTCAAAGAGCAACCTTGCACAACGAAGATTTCGTTAATGAAAAGGGTTTAAAAATTGGTGATTATGTTGTTTTAAGAAAAGCGGGGGATATCATTCCCGAAGTTGTTGGACCAGTTATTTCTAGAAGAACAGGGGATGAAAAAGAATTTAGGATGATTACAAATTGTCCTGAATGCGGTACGCCTCTTGAAAAAATTGAAAATATGCATTTTTGTCCAAACGAAAATTGTCCATCAAGAAGTATTGAAAGTTTAATTCATTTTGCCTCAAAAGATGCGATGGATATTGAGGGTTTAGGAGAAAAAACTTGCGAAGAATTTTTTGCGCAAGGTTTCATAACTGATATTGTATCGATATTTATGCTAAAAAATCATAAAGATGAACTTATAAATATCGATGGATGGAGTAACAAATCAGTTAATAATTTACTTGATTCAATTGAAAGTTGTAAAAATAATAGTTTAGAAAAACTTTTGTTTGGACTTGGTATTAATGAAGTTGGTGCAAAAATGGCAAAAGAATTGGCGAAATTCTTTAAAAATATTGAGGCTTTAATGAATGCTTCTATTGAAGATTTATTAAAACTTAATGATGTTGGTGAAGTTGTTGCAAATTCTATTTATACATATTTTAGAAATCCAAAGAATATTGAAATAATTAGGAAACTTGAAGAATTTAATGTAAATACAAAGTATTTAGGTAATAGTAATGTAAATGAAAACAGTTTCTTCTATAATAAAACGGTAGTTCTTACAGGAACTTTAGAAACTTATGGAAGAAGAGAATGTACTTCAATGCTAGAAGATTTGGGCGCACATGTTAGTGGATCAGTTTCTAAATTAACTGATTATGTGATTGCAGGAAGTGAAGCTGGGAGTAAACTTACTAAAGCTCAAAATTTAGGAATAAAAGTTCTTACGGAAGAAGAATTTTTGAATATATTGAAAGGAGAAAAGAGTGAATAAAGTAAATAAAGAAATTCTAAAAGATGCTGCAAATCGTTTATTGTTCGATATGAGCGATGAAGAATACGACACTCTTTTAGACGAATTTGGAATTATTAACGAACAATTTAGTTTAATTGGAAAAATAGAAGGTGTTGATGATGCTGAACCAATGACTTTTCCTTTTGAAGTAACAATTGATGTTTTAAGAGAGGATGAACCAGGAACTCCTCTTAAGAAAGAAGATGCATTAAGGAATGCTGGAAGTGTTCAAGATGGGCAAATTAAACTTCCAAAGGTAATTTAGTATGAGTTATTTAGATAAAACTATTTTTGAGATACATAAAGCATTAGTAGAAAAAGAAATTACTATTGTCGAACTTACAAAAGAAGCATTAAAAAGAGCTCATGAAAATAAAGATAATGCTTTTGAAATTATTTTGGATGATCTTGCATTAGAAAAAGCCAAAACTTTAGATGAAAAAGGTATTGAAAAGGATAATTATTTTTATGGAATTCCTTATGTTGCGAAAGATAACTTTTCAACAAAAGATATTGAATCAACTGGTAGTAGCAATATTTTAAAAGGATATATTCCTCTTTTTGATGCAACTGTTGTGAAATATTTAAATGAAGTGGGTGCAATTTTAATTGCGAAAGCAACTCTTGATGAACTTGCAATGGGTGGTACTGGTACTTCTGGTCATAAAGGAATTACCTATAATCCATATGATGAAAATCATGAGTACATGATTGGTGGTTCAAGTTGCGGAAGTGCAGTTGCTGTTAGTGCGGGAATTGTTCCATTTGCTTTAGGCAGTGATACTGGCGACTCTGTTAGAAAACCAGCAAGTAATGCTGGTCTTGTTGGATTTAAACCAACATGGGGATTAATTTCAAGATATGGATTATTTCCATTTGCTCCTTCAATGGATCATGTTGCATATTTTACTAAGTCAGTTGAAGAGAGCGCTTTAGCTTTGAATTTACTTGCAAAACATGATGATAATGATGCAACAAATTCATATAAGGTTAGACCTGATTATTATAAAAATTTAAATAAAAATATTAATGGGAAGAAGATTGCTGTTATTAAAGAAATTTATGATGCAATTAGCGATGAGGTATTAAATAAAAAATTCAATGAGTCATTGGAGTATCTTAAAAAACAAGGTGCCACAATTGATTTTGTTTCGATTGATGAGGATTTATTAACTTCTATTTTCCCTGCTTACTTTATTATCAGTTGTGCAGAAGCAACTTCAAATAATGCAAACCTTGATGGAATTAAATTTGGTCCAAATTATGGAGGCAAAACCTATCAAGAAGTTATGTATAATGCAAGAACTAAAGGTTTTTCATCATTAATTAAACGTAGATTTGTTATAGGTTCATATTCACTTATGAGTGCAAATCAACATGATTTATTTTTAAGAGCTCAAAAGGCAAGAAGACTAATTGTTGATGCATTTAATAAAGTTTTTGAAAATTATGATGCAATTTATTTGCTTGCATCTCCAAAAGTTGCTCCTAAATTTGGTGAAGATAGCGATAAATTATCATCAACTTATTTAATTGCAGATAACTATCTTGCTTTTGGTAATTTTGGTGGATATCCATCAATTACAATTCCTTTAGGGCTTAAAGATGGTATGCCATTTGGTGGTAATATTACTTCTAAACCATTTGATGAAGAAAATGTTTTCGATATTGCTTTATCTTTAGAAGATTTTACTGGTTTAAAAGGTTTAGACATTAATACAAAGGAGGGGAAATAATATGAATTTTGAAGCGGTTATTGGTATTGAAACTCACATTGAAACAAATACTAAATCAAAAATGTTTTCCGTTGCTCCAAATAAGGCTGAACAAGAACCAAACACCTTAGTTGCATTACTTGATATGGCTTATCCTGGCACTATGCCAAGAGTTAATAAAGAAGCTGTTAGAAAAGCTTTAAGAATAGCTCATGCTTTACATATGACTATTGATGATACTTTATATTTTGATCGTAAAAACTATTTCTATAGCGACTTACCAAAAGGCTATCAAATTACTCAACAATATAGACCAATTGGAAGAGATGGCTATGTCGAAATAGAGATTAATGGCCAAAAGAAAAGAATTGGCATTGAAAGAATGCATATGGAAGAAGATACTTGTAAGCAATTGCATTTTTCAAACTATTCTTTACTTGATTATAATCGTGCTGGCGTTCCACTTTTAGAAATAGTTACAAGACCAGATATTAGAACTGGCGAAGAAGCTCGTAAATATGTTGAAAAATTAAGAGAAATTGTTACTTTTGCTGATGTAAGTGATGGAAAGATGGAAAACGGAAGTATGCGTTGCGATACAAATATTTCTATTAGGCCATATGGCGAAACTAAATTTGGAACTAAAGTTGAGGTTAAGAATTTAAATTCTATTGTTGATATTGAAAAAGCATTAGATTTTGAGATTAAAAGACAATCTGAAGCATTATTAACTGGTCATGAAGTTATTCAAGAAACAAGAAGATTTGATGAAGTTAAAAAAGAAACTGTTACAATGCGTGTTAAAACGGATGCAGTTGATTATAAATATTTTTGCGAACCAAATATTGTTCCTATTCGTTTATCAAAAGAATTTATTGAAGATGCTATAAATACTTGTCCTGAATTATATGACCAAATGCTTGATCGATTCATTAAAAATTATGGTATTGAATTAAAAGATATTAAAATTCTTTTAAGTGATAAGAATTTAGCTATGTATTTTGATGAATGTGCCAAATATTCAAAATATTATCAATCACTAGCTAATTTTATAATTTCAAATGTTTTATCTATTTTAAATAAAGAGAATATAACTATTCTAGATTTCAAAGTTGAACCAAAATATATAAGCGAACTTGTTGAATTACTTGAAAAGAATGAGATCAACTCTTCTCAAGGTAAGAAGATTTTCGAAAAAGTTGCAAAAGAAAACAAATCACCATTAATTTTCAAAGAGGAAATGGGTGCAACTTTAATCAATGATGAAAGTCAAATTCTTTCAATTATAAGAGAAGTAATTAAAGATAATCCAGGCATTGCTGAATCATTTAAATCAGGTAATAGTAGATCCCAAGGATTTGTTATTGGCCAAGTTATGAAAAAAACTCAAGGGAAAGTTGATCCAAAAGTTGCTAGTAAATTGGTTGCACAAGAACTTAGTAAATAATTATTTATATAGTTTTGATGCGAGACTCTTAAGCGAATTATCGTTTAAGAGTTTTTTAATATCATCAAAATTTTTAATTTCGTAATTTTTCAAAAAGAAGTGGGATTTGTTGATGATTTTGTCGGTTTCGCATTCTTGAACTTTATAATTTTCATCGGTAGAACCAGATATTTCTTCATCAATTAATGTTATTAGACATCTTCTTAATAACGATAATAAACCTTCTTCTAACCAATAATCAAAATGTATCCCTGCTAATCTAGATTCTTCCGATTTAAAGGTAAGATATGCATCTATGCCATCGTTTGGGTTATGCCATAAATCGACAAAAGCATAAGTGAACATATTATTTTTAATTGATTTTAAATATTTAAATGCATCAGTTTTTATAATCTCTATTTTTTCTTCGTGATCAAATAAAGGAAGAAGTTTTTGTTTAAATAAATCGATTATATTTTGGTTATTTTCTATTATTGTTATATGTTTCACTTCTTTTTTTAAAGAACACATATAAGCAAAATATCCTAAACCCAAACCAAAAACAACAATATTTCCACTTGCGTTTGTAATTGGTTTTTTCATGGTTTCAATTTCGTTTGGATTTACACTCATCCAAATTCTATTATTTTCTAAAAGAGCTAAGAACGTATATGTTTTTTTGAAAAAACCAATTTGTGTAGTCTCCTTAAAAAAATCATTTTCATTCACTTTTATATCATCAAATGGAAAGCCTTCAAAAGGAAGATATGATAGTGATTTTAGTTCTAAATTTTTAAATTTTTTGTTATTAAATTGCATTTTTTTAAAATACGGGTTTTCTTCATAACTTGTTTTATCTAAACATTTAATTCCTGATAATATGTACTTTTCGCCAGTAAGTCTATTTTCTTTATTGGTTAAATCGATTTGCATTACATCCATTAATGAGTAATAAAATGCTTTTTCGTCTTCAAAATCTTCAAAAGAAGAGAATAAGTTTAAATCTATATCATTTTTATGGTTTTCAAGATAGTCTAAAAATAAATCAGCAATGGACATATTGATGTCTTTTACATCTAATATTTTATTAAATTGTTCAATGTCTTTGTTAGCAAGTTTAATTTTCATAAAAAATTTATATCACCACGAGACTAGTTTTACAAACAAAAGTTTGCGTTTTATTTTTAAGAAAATGATAAATAGTGATAGAATATCAAATATTGAACGGAGGAAATCCTATGAAAAAAATTGATATAAATGAACAAAGCATTAGCGCAGGAGTTTATTCGGAATTTAGTAAGAACTATTTTTGTAATCCATCGAATGTTTTGTTGAGACATGCACTTTCAAAAACAGAAATTCCAACTGTTGTAAGTGATTCAAAAAATAGCGTTGAAACCTTAAATAATTTTTCAGATGAAATTAAAACACTTCCTGTTGCAAATCAAAAAGGTAGTGGAAGGTGTTGGATTTTTGCGGGGTTAAATGTTTTAAGAGAAATGATTGCTAAAGAATGCAAATTAGAAAATTTTGAGCTTTCGCAAAATTATGTAGCGTTTTTTGATAAACTTGAGAAAGCAAATTATTTCTTAACCTCAATTATAGATTTAATCGATTCTAAGCCTGATGATAGAACATTTATGTATCTTCTTGATAATGCTGTAGGTGATGGTGGTCAATGGGATATGTTTAGAAATTTGGTTGTTAAATATGGAATCGTTCCAAAAGGTGTTTTTGATGAAACATATCAATCAAGTTACACAAGATATAGCGACCAATTATTAAATTCATATTTAAGACAATTTGCGTATGAAGCACAAAAACTTGCACATGCAGGGAAAGATAAAGAAGTTCAAATATTAAAAGATGAGACTTTGAACAAGATTTATGCATTGTTAGTTAATTGTTTTGGTGTTCCACCAACTGAATTTGATTTTGAATACACCGATAAAGATAAAAAATATCATATTGAAACAGGTTATACTCCAAAGTCATTTTTTGAGAAATATGTTGGAAGCAAGATTGATGATTATGTTTCGATTATTAATTCTCCAACAAGCGATAAACCATTTATGAAGTCATATACGATTGATTATTTAGGTAATGTTGTTGAAGGCAAGATTGTTACTCATTTAAATCTTCCAATGGAAAGAATTAAAGAATTAATTGTGGCGCAAATTAAAGGCGGAGATATTGTTTGGTTTGGCAGTGATGTTGGTGCTTATGGTGATAGAAATACAGGTGTTTGGGATGACCAAGCTTATGACTATATGTCAGCATTTGCTTTTGATATTAAATTTGATAAAGCTGCTATGTTGGACTATAGAGCTAGCGCAATGAATCATGCAATGTGTTTAACAGGTGTTAATATTAAAAATGGTGTTCCAACTAAATGGAAAGTCGAAAATAGTTGGGGAGATTCAATTGGCAATAAAGGATATTTCATAATGTCATCAAGTTGGTTTGATACATATGTTTATCAAGCAGTAATTTTAAAGAAATATCTTAATGAAGATGAATTAACTGCATATAAGCAAAAGCCAATTGTTTTAAAACCTTGGGATCCAATGGGAACCTTAGCTAAATAACACTTTGAAAGAGAGTATTTTATGGATATTCTCTTTTTTATTGTTTTTACGTAATAGTCATGAAAAAATCATTCATGATTTTATGAATTCAATTATGGTTTTACGTAGTTCACAAGTGAAATTGAAACAAATTGAACAAAGTAATTACTGAAAAACATAAGTTTTTATCAAAAATAATATTATTTAACTGAATAGTTGGTTAAAATTATTATAATTAATACAAAGGAAGGGAAGTTGTTATGGATTATCAAGTTACAACATACAAAGATGATATTGTTTTTATTGAGATTTCAAATGGTGATAAGTTGAAAGCTATTTTTTCAAATTTTGGTGCTGGCGTTTTTAAATTAAGATATGATGATTTGCCATTAATCTTAGAATTTGAAGATAAAGAAAAATGGCTATATTGTCCACAATTTTATGGGAAAACACTTGCAAGGGTTGCAGGAAGAATAAGATGTAATGGCGAAATTGATGGTGAAAGTTATTGTTTAAAAGAAACTATGGCAGGTTATAGTTTGCATGGTGGTGAGATTCACTCTTTATCTTTTAAACCATGGAAATACCAAGTTAAGGAATTTAAAAATAGAGTCGAAGTTGTTTTTTCAATCAATAGTAGAGTTAAGGAAAATGGTTTCCCTGGTAATGCTAAGATTAAAGTTACATATCAATTATTTAAAAATAATAATTTTAAGATTGTTTATAAAGGTTCAACTTCAACTAAAACTTTGTTGAATCTTTCAAATCACAATTATTATAATTTATTTAATTCAGCGGATGTTAGTGATTATACGCTCAAAGTTAACGCTTCAAAGTATGGTGTTATTGATGAAACAACAT
>CAVKEL010000027.1:0-2192 GCA_963655445.1 Acutalibacteraceae bacterium
GAACAGCATTCATGCAAATTTCTTCATTATTTGTTATTGTTTTCTCCATATTTATTCTTCTCCTCAACCACAATAAATTCATTAGTGTCTTTACAAATTAATTTACCTAAAAATTCAGAGATTGTTTGGTTATATTGCTTGTTAATAAACATTAAAATAAACGAGCAAATCGTCAATAAACCACTAAAGATACTTATATAAAATATACTTATTCCAAAAATAAATTGATGCATGATAATGTAGACCCCGCTTACTCCAAAAAGTAATAAGCAAAATAGATCTATAACAAAATATTGAGCAACAAATTGAATAATTCCTCTAACTACCACATTTGAAACTCTTGGCTTTTCATCATCTATTCTTGTAAATACTAGCTTTAAAACTCTAAATCCAAAAGTTCTTCCGTATTTTAAAATTGCAATTGGTAAAATATATGAGCATCCAAAAGCTAGAAAATAACTAATTGTAATTTCTAAAACTTGTATATTAAAGAGTTCTATTCTAGATTCTTCAAAAACTGAATTAATTTTTATATAAGAATCGTTATATTTAACGACTTCATCAATTGCCTTAATCATAGCTTTATAGTATGCATTATAAATTGTGTTATAAGCATTCTTACCGATACTATAGTTATCATCTCTAAAATAATTATCGATTTTATCGGCTATATCTTGCTTGATGTAAGGATAGTCTGTTTCTTTAAAATATTGGTTCACCTCATTACTTAAAATAGTATTCAAATAATAGTTTAATCCAACCTGAACTTTATTTTCTTCATCTAAAGCAGAATATAAATCCAAATTATTTGACTTATAATTAACATAATAAGTATATAAATGATCGGATTCTGGAGTAATTGGTTCAACATCTTTATATGAACTATAAGATATTTCAACATCTGATTTTCCTTCAATTTCTTTTAATGTGTAATAAACAGTTCTCTTAACAAATTCATCAGCAATAGTTGAATCATCTTTCAATTTTCCTGTTTTATTATTAATTTCTCCTAATCCAGTTTTTTCAACAAAAGTATAAAGGTTTTGCTGACTATTTGATACATTTGTTCGAATTAGTTTAACACTATCTAATGAAGAGCCAATAAAATTAACTAAAACATAAAAAGCGATAAGAAAAACAATTGTAATTGAATAATCAAATAAATATCCTAGCGTCTTTCTTCCTTTTTTTGTTAGAACGTTATTACTAAATTTAATTTCTCTTTTTTGCATGCATTTTATTATACAACAAATGAGATAAATCTTTATTAAACTTAATCGCCATTAATTGAAAAAAGTTAGCAATTAATGTTAAATAAATCATATATGAAAAGTCGCTATTTAAAAAAGAAATTTGATGTTGTTAAAAATGAAATGGACAAAGATATTGCCAATCGATTAAAAACTGAAATTTTGCCATCTGGAATAATTAAAGAAACCCACAATTATTTTGACCCAAAGCAAAAAATGAATGAATTAAATGTGTATTATCCTCAAGGGACAACGAACAAACTTCCTTTAATTATTGATATTCATGGTGGCGGATGGGTAAGTGGTGATAAGGAACTAAATCGTAATTTTTGCATGCATTTAGCAAAAGCAAATTATACTGTCATATCAATGTCATATAGATTATGTGTTCCTTACACAATAAAAGATCAAATAATTGATTTATTTGCTTGTTATCATTACATAATCACACATGCGTCAGAGATGTTCATAGATGAATCACATATTTATCTTGCTGGAGATTCAGCTGGAGCAATGCTTGCACTTTTTACATATTCAATAATGCAAAACAAAGGATTGCAAGAAGGTTTATGCATGAATGAACTTCCGTTTTTTAAAGAAAAAGATCAAATGGTCATTCGTGCACTTCAATTGAACCATCCTGTTCCTTATATGCGTTCAATGAATTTAGTTAAAAATAAACTAATTAATAAAATTGCAAATAATTTTCTTCTTTCAATTTTTGTTGGAAAGAAAAATACATTTATTTATAAAAATATATCATTTGAAGACTATAGAGATTCAGTCAATTTCCCACCAATACTTCTTGTAAGTTCAGAAGGCGATAAAAACTTTAAAGAACAATCATTCAGATTATTTGAAGACCTTAAGAAAAAAGGATCTTTAGTAGAATTTAAATTCAACAAAGATCCAAATTTACAACATGTTTATAATGTTACATAT
>CAVKEL010000028.1:0-12542 GCA_963655445.1 Acutalibacteraceae bacterium
TATGGTGTTATATATAGTGGAAGAGTAATGAATTACATTATTGATAATGCAAAGATTTCAAGGGAAGAGATTTACGATTATATTCAAAAACTAGCTTTTAAGGCCATGGAAACCAAAGTTAATTTGAAAGATTTAATGTTAAAAGATGAATTTATTCTTTCAATGATTACAAAAGATGAAATAAACAATTTATTTGATTTTAACTATGTATTTAAAAATATAGAAAAAATATATAAGAAGGTAGGTATTTAATATGAATTGTATTTTAGTTATTGGTTCCCAATGGGGAGATGAAGGAAAAGGAAAGATTTCTAATTATTTTTCTAGTAAAGCTGATATTGTAATTAGATATCAAGGCGGAAATAACGCAGGACATAGTGTTAAATTTGATGATATTACTTATCATTTACAAACTATTCCAAGCGGAATTTTTAATAAAAATACATTAAATATTTTAGGAAATGGGATGGTTGTTAACCCTCTTGCCTTATATGAAGAGATCAAAGTTTTAAAAGAGGCAGGATATGATTGTCAAAATTTAGTTATATCTTCAAGAGTACACTTAGATCTTGAGTATCACCTTGCACTTGATGGACTTAAAGAATCTTATCTTGAAGATAAAAAAATTGGTACTACAAAAAAAGGGATAGGTCCATGTTATACAGATAAAGTTTCACGTGATGGTCTTAGAATGTGCGATTTTATAAAAGATGATTTTGATAAGTTATATGAAGAACATTTGAAAGAAAAAAATAGAGAAATTGTTAAATATGGCGGAGAACCAATTAATTTAAAGACCTCTCTTGAGAAATATAAGGAAGTTAAAAAAGTTTTAAAACCATTAGTTAAAGATACAATTTCAATTCTTGCAAAAGCTAAAGAAGATAACAAAAAAATACTTTTTGAAGGTGCTCAAGGAACAATGTTAGACGTTGATTTCGGAACTTATCCATATGTGACCTCTTCAAACACCACAAGTGGCGGTGCTATTTCAGGTAGTGGCATTGGGTATGGTTATATTGATGGAATAGTTGCAATTGTTAAAGCTTATACAACTAGAGTTGGCGAAGGGCCTTTTGTTACTGAGCAAGATAATGAAATTGGTAATCTTATTAGAGAAAAGGCACATGAATTTGGCGTAGTTACTCATCGTCCAAGAAGAATTGGCTGGTTAGATTTAGTTCAACTTAAATATTCTAAAAATGTTAATGGCTTCAAGTATATTTCACTTATGCTTCTTGATATCTTAGGAGATTTAAAAGAAATTAATGTATGTACTGATTATGAATTAGATGGTCAAATTATTGATTATTATCCTGCTGATTTAGATGAACTTAGAAGATGCAAACCAATTTATAAAACATTTAAATCTTGGACAGAAGATATATCAAAATGTAAGAGTTTTGATGAGCTTCCTGATGCTGCAAAAGAGTACATTTTCTTTATTGAAAAACATTTAAAAGTTAAGGCGATTTTAGTGAGCGTTGGACCTGCTAGAGATGAGACAATAATTAGAGAAGAAATTTTTTAATAAAATTTCGTCAAAAAATTATTAAAATTTTGTTAAGAAATGCGTTCAAAAAAATTAAATTTTAATCGATAGTGCCGATTAAATCCTGATTTTTAGTAAAACGCATTTTTTTAATGAAAATTTTTATTGATTTTATGCACTTTTAAGCATATATTTTTCGTATATTTGCGGCACCTGTGTTAGGGCCAAAAATATCTTTATTTGGAGGGTTAAAAAATGGCCGATAATTCTTATATTATTGATCTTAGACATGTCTCTAAGATTTTCGATGGTGCAACTGTTGTTGATGATTTTAACTTTTATGTTAATAAAGGCGAATTTGTTACACTTTTAGGACCTAGTGGTTGTGGTAAATCAACTACCTTAAGGATGATTGCTGGTTTTGAATTTCCAACTTCTGGGGAAGTATTTTTAAAGGGTAGAGAAATTACTCGTATGGCACCTAACAAAAGACCTATTAATATGGTCTTTCAAAGATATGCATTATTTTCACATTTAGATGTTTATGATAATGTTGCTTTTGGTTTACGTTTAAAGAAAATACCTATTAAATTAAAAGATGAAAAAGGTAATCCTATATTAAAGATAAATAAACAAAAAATAAAAAGTTTAAAAGATGATTATCATGAAGTTAAGAGAATTAAAGAAATGCCTGAGGATGAAAAGAAAGCTAAACTTAAAGAAATTTTAGAGAATATTGAGGAAGCTAAAAAAACTCCTGAACAAGCATATAAGTATCGTAAATTGACTGATAAAGAAATTGATACTCGCGTTGCAAAAGCTTTAAAAATTGTTGATTTAGATTCTCTTGAAGATAGAGATATTTCAACTTTATCAGGTGGTCAACAACAAAGAGTTGCAATTGCTCGTGCTATTGTTATGGAACCTGAAATTCTTCTTTTAGATGAACCTTTAGGTGCTCTTGATTTAAAAATGCGTAAAGATATGCAACTTGAATTAAAAGAAATGCATAAAAAACTTGGAATTACTTTTATTTATGTTACTCATGATCAAGAAGAAGCTTTAACAATGAGTGATACAATCGTTGTTATGAAAGATGGAAAAATTCAACAAATCGGTACTCCAATGAAGATTTATAACGAACCAAAAAATGCTTTCGTTGCAGATTTCATTGGTGAATCAAATATTTATAACGCAACAATGATTGGCAAAAAGATGGTTAGATTTTTAAATCATGATTTTAAATGTTTAGATGATTATCCATTAAATGAAAAGGTCGATGTTGTAGTTCGTCCAGAAGATGTCGAAATCATTAAACCTACAAAAGCTCAATTATGTGGAAAAATTGTTACAAAAGTTTTTAAAGGTGTTAATTATCAATACACTATGATGATTGGGAAAAACGAATTGCTCGTTAAATCTATCGTTGATTATCCGCTAGATGAAGAAGTTGGATTAAAAATAAATCCAGATGGTATTCACATTATGAAAAAAGACTTCATAACAAATATTTATACTGATGCTTATATTAATGATAAAAATCAAGTTTGCATTGATGAACAACCATTTGATTGCGATGTTACTCAATTAATTAAAGATAGTAAATTAGATGAAGATGGATATCTAGTAGTTGATAAAACTAAGAAGAAATATGACCTTAAAAATGCTGATGTAGTGGCAGAAATTGATATTGATAAAATTGAAATTATCGATGATATTGATAGTGATTTATGTCAATGTGTTGGCGAAATTGTTGACCTTGTTTATATTGGTGATCACTATCGTTTAATTGTAAGAACCGATAACGAAGAAGATTTTGTTTTAAATACTCCTTATACTTACAATGCTCATGATAGAGTTGGTATTCATGTTAAGAGTGGAGACATTCGTTTACGTCTTAAAAAAGAGGTAACTGAATATGAAGCTTAGATTTCAAAGAAAATATCTTTGTATTCCATATGTTCTTTTCCTTGTTTTATTTGTAATTTTGCCAATCTTAATGATTGTTTATTATGCATTTACTGATGCAAGTGGGAACTTTACTTTCGAGGCATTTATCTCATTTTTCTCATCTGTGAACAAGTTAAATGTCTTAATTAATTCATTGATGTTTTCTATTTTAAATACATTAATTTGCCTTTTAATTGGATATCCTCTTGCTTATTTATTAAGCAATAAGAAATACAATAAAAATGCGGTCTTAGTTATGTTATTTGTTACTCCAATGTGGATTAACTTTGTTTTAAGAACTTGGGCAACAAGAGATGTTTTAAATTGGCTTGGTATTGGTGGCGGAACTCACCCATATGTTGCAACAATGATTGGTCTAGTTTATAACTATCTTCCATTTGTTGTTTTGCCTTTATATACAACAATGCTTAAACTTGATAAATCGCAAGTTGAAGCTGCAATTGATTTAGGATGTAATAGAGTTGAAGTCTTTGCGAAATCTATTTTTCCTCAATCAATTCCTGGAATTGTTAGTGCTTCAATGATGGTTTTTATGCCAACAATGTCTAGTTATGTCATTAGTGATGTTTTAAGTGAAGGCAAGATTACTTTATTTGGTAACTCAATTTATTTATCATTTGCAAATTCACAATGGTCTCAAGGAAGCTTTATGGCTATGCTCATGCTTGTGATTATTGGTATTTCTATGTTGCTTACTCGTAATTTTACTGAAAAAGATGATGGGAGGGTTTCAAGATGGTAAGAAAAATTTTAGCAAGATCTTATATTTTTCTTGTATTAATTTTGATGTATGTCCCTATTCTTGTTTTAATTGCATACTCTTTCTCAACATCCCAACAAATTGGGCAACCTTTAGGAACATTTACATTTAAGTTATATGGTGATTTATTCAAAAACAAAGATATTATGGTTGCTTTGGGTAATACATTAATTCTTGCTGTTATTAGTGCTGCAGTTTCTACTTTGCTTGGCACAATTGGCGCTATTGGTACATTTTATTCAAAGAAAAGAACAAGAGCTATTATTGAAAACATTAACCAAATTCCTGTTGTTAATGCAGAAATTGTTATTGCTTTAAGTTTAACTTTCGTTTTTGTTATGATGGGACAATATATTTTTAGAGCTCACATTTTTAGTTTTTGGACTCTTCTTATTGGTCATGTTGTTTTATGTGCACCATTTGTTTATTTAAATGTTAAGCCAAAATTACAACAACTTGATCCTTCATTATATGAAGCCGCTCTAGATTTAGGAGCTTCCCCAAATAGAGCTTTAACAAAAGTAATGATTCCTCAATTACTTCCTGGTATTGTTAGTGGTTTTATGCTTTCAATTAGTTTATCGTTAGATGATTTTATTGTTACAGCATTTACAAGGGGTCCTGGATTGCTTAATGGGAATGAATCTATTCAAACACTTTCAACTTATATTCAAGGTGTTATTAAGAAGAAATCAATTCCTATCGAATTAAGAGCATTAACTACAATTATTTTTATTGCAGTTATTATTGCAGCGGTTTTAGTTACTTTTTATAACTCTAAACAAAGTCATAAACTTAAAAAGAGAAGAGGGAGGGACTATTAATATGAAATTATCCAAATTTTTAACAATAGTAGGTTCCTTTTTAGTAGTAGGACTTACTGCAACAAGTTGTGGAAGTAATTATTCTGATGATACTGTTTATCTTCATGTTTATAATTGGCAAGATTATATTTACCAATATGATCCTGAAAGTGAATCTTATGATGATCCAGATATGGTTGAACAATTTGAAAACTTTATCAATCAACCAGAAAACATGAAAACATATGGATTAACTAAAAAAGTAAGTGTTATTTATGATACTTTTGATACTCCTGAAACTATGTATAATGAACTAAAACTCAATAAAACATCATACGATTTAATGGCTCCAAGTGATTATATGATTCAAAAATTAGCCTTAAATCTTGATGGACTTACAAGTACAAGAATTCAAAAAATTGATATGAGTAGAGTTCCTAACTACTCTAAATATGCATCTAAATTTTTAATCAACAATTTAAAAGATGTTCTAATTGATGAAAATGATCCATCAAAGGGAACCTTAAATGACTATGCCCTTGGATATATGTGGGGAACTTTAGGATTAGTTTATAATCCTGGTGCTCAAACATTAATTGATAAAGGTTATACTGAAGAACAAGTTATTGAGGATTTTACTCAACCAGATTCATGGAATATATTGTGGGAAAATGATGATTATGCAAAGATTGCATCAATTAAAGACAGTATTCGTGATACTTATTCAATGGGTATTATGCATGTCTATAATGATGAATTTAAAGCTCTTCAAGAAAAATATGAAAAAGGCGAATTAGATAAAGATACATATAAAGAAGAAATTAATGCAATTTTTAATAGAAGCGATGATAAGACTATTTCTCTTGTACAAAGCGCCTTAATTGAATTAAAAGATAGAATTTATGGTTTTGAAGTCGATACAGGAAAAACTGATATTGTTACTGGCAAAGTTGGAGTTAATCTTGCTTGGAGTGGTGATGCTGTTTATTCGATGGACCAAGCTGAAGAATACGATCAATATTTCTATTATTCACTTCCATCTTATGGAGCAAATATTTGGTTTGATGGATGGTGTATTCCTGAATCATGCCAAGGTCAGAATCTTGCTGCAGCTTATGCATTTATAGATTTTTTATCAATTCCTTCAAAAGCTGCTATGAATATGGATTATATTGGTTATTCATCATTTATCGCTGGTGATGAAGTTTTAAGTTTAATTCATGATTGGTATGATGCTGAGGAAGGCGAAGAAACAGTTGAATATGATCTAGGTTATTTCTTTGATGGAACTTTAGAAGACGAAGAAAGTGATACCGTTATTCGTTGTTTACCAGAACAAACTAAAAGACAATTGCATGCTCAATATCCTGAAGAAAGCGAAATCGATCATCTTTGTATTATGAAAGATTTTGGCAGAGCAAACGATTCAATTGTCACAATGTGGGAAAATGTTAAAGTTAACCCATTACCAATTTGGGTCACAATTATTGTTATTGTTTCACTTGTTTCATTTATTGGTTATCTTGCATCTTATAAATTAATAAGAAAAGCACGTATTAAACATAGAAAATCTTTGCGTGCAAAGGAATAAAATCATATATGGCTAGGGTTTAATCAAGTTTGAATCCTAGCCATTCATTTATGAATATCTTTATTTAATGAGTAGCACAAGCAAAATCTATTTTCAAAGTGGTGGGTTTGTGATATATTATTTAAGCAAGTTGCTTCCATAGCCAAGCTGGTAAGGCAGTTGACTGCAACTCAACGATCGGCGGTTCAAATCCGTCTGGAAGCTCCAAAATTAAGATTAATGGTTTGATTATATCAAACCTTTTTTTCTGCAATAAAAGGAAATGAAACCATATTCACTGATGAAAAAATTACGGTTATATCATAGTTTTTAAGTTTTGACAGAAACAAAAGTGTTTAAAATAAAAAGTCCAAAACTAATTAGACTTTTTGAATATATTTTTTAACTATTAATTACTTATAGGCATAGTTATTTTTCCTAAGCCAGCAAGTATGCCCATAATACCTGCAACAATGATAACTAAAATCAAAACGCAAAAATATGATCTTGCAAATGAACGGCGATTAATGTTTGAACTATCTAATGAAAAAACTATTGTTAAAATTAGTCCAACAACTGGCAATGCAAATAAAATGCTATAACCAAAATATTGCCATGCTGTTAATGGTTTGTACTTACTTGGTAAACTTTGAATTTCGTTTAATTCTGTTTGATTCATGCAATAAATCTCCTTCGATTTTTTATATTCTAAAATATATCTAAAAAATGTGAACAAGTAATGAAAATATTTTATTAAAAATATTTACTTTTTATAGGTATATCAATACAATTAATACAGATAGGACAGTTAATACAGATTTCTTATGGTTTTGCAAACAAACACACCTATATTTGAACAAATATATGAAGAGTATAAAAAACTTATTAAATTGGGTATTTTTAAAGATGGCGACAAACTTCCTAGTGTTAGAGAACTAGGTATTGAACTTGGAGTTAATCCAAATACCGTTTCTAGAGCATACGATTTATTAATTAAAGAAGGATATGCAAAATCTTTAGAGAAAAAGGGAATATATGTTGATTTTAAAGAGAGCAATTTACTAGAAAAGAACATTGAAATAAAAAAACAAATTGTCGCCCTTAAGGAATCTGGTATTGAAAAAGACGACTTAATTGAAATTATAGGTGAGGTATATGGAGGATAGAACATGATTGAGGTTAAGAATATTTTTAAAAACTTCGGTGATAAAAAAGTTTTAGAAGATGTGTCTTTTAAAATCGAAGATGGGAAAGTTTTTGGTCTTGTTGGCATAAATGGAGCAGGTAAATCTACACTTTTAAGAATTATGTCAGGAGTGTATAAACCTGATAGTGGAGAAGTTTTGTACGATTACCAAAATGTTTATGATAATTCAAATGTGAAAAAAGATATATTTTTTTTAAGTGATTCTCCATATTATCCAAAAAATTGGACAGTTGATAAATTTTTGGCTTTCTATAATACCTATTATGATGTTAATATCGCAACATTTAATAAATTATTAAGAGAATTTAATTTACCTTTAAATAAAACAATTAATAATTTTTCTAAAGGCATGAAAAGACAACTATTCATTGCTTTGACTATTGCAATTGCTCCAAAATATTTGCTTCTTGATGAAGCCTTCGATGGACTTGATCCTTTAGCGAGACTTATATTTAAAAGAGCTTTATTTGAAGCATTAGATAATAAAAGAATGACAGTTATAGTTTCTTCTCATTCATTAAGAGAATTAGAAGATCTTTGTGATTTATATGGAATTTTGGATAATCGTAAAATTATGTATAGTGGTGATTTAGGCGAAGACAAGGCTAATATTAATACTTACCAAATAGTTTTTAATACTGAAAAAGGAAAAGAAGATTTTAAAGACTTGAATGTAATTCATTTTTCAAAAACCGGTAAAGTTTTAAAGCTTGTAATCAAGGGTGACAAAAATAATGTCATAAATGAATTAAATAAGATGAAACCATTACTTTTAGAAACTATACCTTTAAATTTTGAAGATCTATTTATCTATCAAGTTAATGAGAAAGGATATGTTGAAGATGAAAAACTGTTTTAAATATTTATTTAAGCAAGCCATACCATTAATTATTGTATTAAGTGTTGTTTTTATTTCGATTTATGATTTGTCTTGTATATTTACAAAATGTCATTATGAACCAGATGCTTTTGCATATGCACCTTATCTTAGGTATCCAGATCCAAATACTTATGAAATAGTAATTACGCTTGCAATTACTACTGCAATTATTCCAATTTTGAATTTTGCAAGATTTAAAAATAAGAATGCTGTAGATGTGTATTTTTCGTTGCCTCTAAGTAAAAATTCTTTATATATCCAAAAGTTAATTATTGGGTTTATTGAAATAATGATTCCATTTACTATTTCGTATTTTATTGGATTCTTTATTTTTATTATTAGAGGTGCAGACTTCTATATGGTTCAATATATTCCAATGTATTTGTTATTAGTTTTAGCCTCTTTATTGATGTATATAATTTGTTCTTTTTTTGTTATTAAAGCAAATAATGTAGTTGATTCAATTATTTTCATCATTCTTTACACTTTAATAACTACTTTTATTTTTAATGGTCTTAATAATGTTTATTACATTTTTAAAGGAATTTATTTTATTTCTTGGCGATGGACTTATATTCTTGCACCATATGGATTAATGCAAAAAATAACTGATTTTTATAGTTATTATTTAAAAATTAAAATGCCAAATTATAGTTTTAGTGATAAAGATATCTATATTCTTTGGATGTTTGTTTGTTTAGCAATCCAATTAGTTCTTGCTGGATTAGCTTTACTTGGTATATTCATGCACATCAAAAAAGCTAAAAACGAGGATGTAGAAGAAAGAAGCAACACTTGGTTTGGTTATAAGACAATGATTCCAATTTTATATGCAATTGCTTTAATAAGCATTGCTCCTTATCAAAATACAGTTAGTTATTTCTTAATGTCAGCAATTTATTCAGTTGGCTATGTTGTTTTGATTATGGCAGCAGAATTTAGAAGTGTTAAAATACCAAAAAGCAGATATATAACATTGGTTGCTGTATATGTTTCATATACTATTGTTTATTTGCTAGGAATGTATGGATTTCAACCAGTCTTTTAAGATTTGTAGTCAAATTTTAGTAAAATATTATCGTTTTTATCGAGTATTTTAATTCCTTTTTCATCAATTAATGCATAAGTTTTAGGAAGACCATTTCTTGGAATAGAAATACTTCCTGGGTTTATAAATGTAATACCATCTTTTTTATAAACACCAAAAATATGAGTATGACCATGTAATACAATTGTGTCTTCGCTCATATTTTTTAATTCATCAAGATGATGACCATGAACTAAATAAAAGTTGCGATTAAATAAAGTTAAAGACAATTCTTTATTTAATTTAAAATTTAAAACCATTTGATCAACTTCAGCATCGCAATTTCCATTAATTGCAATTATTTTATCTTTGTATTGATTTAATAATTCAACACATTTTTTTGGATTATAGCCATTAGGCAAATCATTTCTTGGACCATGATATAAAAAATCCCCTAAGCAAATAATATTTTCGCATTTTAATTCATTAAATTTGTTAATTATAAATTCTAATTCGTTAAAATCGCCATGTATATCGCTAACTAATAAATATTGCATAAATTCTCTCTTTTCTTTATAACGAAATGATTATATAAAAACTAACAGAATATTTGAATTATTTTGGAGCATTAAATTAGATTATTGACATAAAATATGGCAAAATTTAATTAACAAAATAAGGAGGACATAAGTCTATGAAACGAAAAATTCGTGTTGTGCAGTACGGATGTGGCAAGATGAGCAAATATATCTTGCGTTACTTACATGAAAAAGGCGCCATGATTGTTGGTGCAATTGATGTGAATCCCGAAATCGTTGGTCAAGATGTTGGTGATTTTGCAGGATTAGGAATGAAATTAGGGGTTAAAATTTCAAATAATGCTGAAGAGGTTTTAGATAATACTGCACCTGATGTCGCCATTATAACTTTATTCTCTTTTATGGAAGAAATTTATCCAATGGCAAAGGCTTGTCTTGAAAGAGGCATAAATGTAATTACAACTTGTGAAGAAGCGATTTATCCATGGACTACTGCAAGTAAAGTCACCAATGAACTTGATGCAATTGCTCAAGAAAATGGTTGTACTATGACTGGTAGTGGTATGCAAGATATTTATTGGATTAATATGGTTTCTGCTGTACTAGGTGGAGTCCATAATATCAAGAAAATTAAGGGCGCATATTCTTACAATGTTGAGGACTATGGTTTAGCTCTTGCAAAAGCGCATGGTTGTGACTTAACTGTTGAAGAGTTTAATAAAACATTAGCTCACCCTGAAGAAGTTGTTCCTTCATATGCGTGGAATGCAAGTGAAGCAATTTGCGCAAAACTTGGTTTAACAACTAAATCAATTAAACAAGAAAATGTTCCTTATACAATTGACCATGATTTATATAGTGAGACTCTTGGAAAGACTATCAAAGCTGGGAATTGTATTGGTATGAGTGCTGTAGTCACAATTGAAACAATGCAAGGTATTGAAGTTGTCGAAGAAACAATAGGAAAAGTTTATGGTCCTGATGATGGTGATATGTGTGATTGGGAAATTTTTGGTGAACCAAATACTTCGTTTAAAGTATTCAAACCTGCAACAGTTGAACATACTTGCGCGACCATTGTAAATCGTATTCCAAGTTTACTTGCAGCAAGACCAGGTTATGTTACTTGTGATGAACTTGACGAACTTCATCATCCAGTTTATCCATTAAATATGTATTTAACCGAATTAAATGATGATTGTTGTTGTTGTGATGATGAAGATTCATGCTGTTGTGATGATGAAACAGATGAAGAACTTGAAGGATGCTGCTGTTGTAAATAAAATCATTTGTGGATATTAAATTTTATTGATGTTATTCATGCACTTTTAAAAACCATGAATGAAAAAAGCCTGACTAACAGGCTTTTTTTGAGATTCATATTAGTTTTATAATTTATTAAAAGTTAATAATAATCATTATAGAATCTATCTTTTTTTAAATAAGGATTATATAAGATACGTTTTATGAGTTTTGTAGAAATTTTACTTAACTCATCAAGATCGACATATAATTTTTTTTGAAAATAATCCACATAACAACCAGCTATTCCATTTGCAAGAATAAACAAACCGGCTTTTGTTTCTTGATCTACTGGATTGTTTTTCAAATAATTTGTAGTTATTTCTTTTACAATCTTATTTTTTAAATCCGCAAATGCATATTTAGGAAGATATTTAATTAATTCAGAATACTCTTCTTGGTGAATTTTAATTGATGAAGTTACGCTATCCATCAATGTTTCAGCAAATGTATTGCTTCTTTCGGCTTTTTTCCAACTTTTGGTGAATACCAGCAAAAAATCATCTTCTATTTCACGAATAACATCACCGACATTATCATAATGATTATAAAAAGAACCACGATTAACTTTTGCTTCTTTACATATATCAACAACAGTAATTGCATTTAAATCCTTTTTCTGAACCAGCAATACTTTGGTTGCTTCTTTTATAGCTGCCGATGTCTTTGTTCGTTTAGATTTGTATTTACCCATAAAACCCCTCTTAAAATCTTCAACAAATTTAATCTATTGTTTTAATTTATGCACACTTGTTCATTTTTTGCAATAAAAAATTCAACATTTTGAGGTCTAATATTCAAAATAAAGTCAAATTTTAAACAATTTTATATTCAGTGTTGAATTTGAACACTTAACTAAATTTTTATACAAATAAGGTTTTAAAAACCTTCTCTATAAAAAAATAAAGGAAGTAATTTTTTTAAATGACAATTCTTACCTAAACTTTAAGAAAATTTCTTACTCGTACTAATAATTTAGGTAATTTTTATT
>CAVKEL010000029.1:0-4546 GCA_963655445.1 Acutalibacteraceae bacterium
CTACCCAGTTAACTCCAGGAATTAAAAGTAAAATTATTTGTAAAAGTCTTGGTAAACTATTAAACCATTTAGCCATAAATTTTCTCCTTTTCGTAAAAATTATATAGTAGATATTTATTTAAATAAATAATTAATTGAAAAATATTATTTATACATAAAAATTATAGTTATTATATATTTAATATATTTGACATAAATATATTTTATTAATATATTATTAATATATGGAAAAACAAGAAAACTCGCTTATTACCATAAATGTAGATAAAAAAACTAAAGATGAAGCAAACAAAGTTTTTAAAAATCTTGGCTTAAATATGTCTACTGCGATAAATATTTATTTAAAAGCATGTATAAAAGCAAATGGTATACCATTCATGCTTCAAAATAACGATTCGCAAAGCAATAAATGAGCACTGCTCATTATGCATATAATTGTGTCGTACACAAATAAAACCCAGCTAATCCTCCGCTGGGTTTTATTTTAATCTTTCATGAATTGCAATATCTTTTCTTCTAGTTCTTCAGGATCCGTAGCATAATTTGGATTATTTGCCTTAATGTAATCCCACCAAGATGGATTAGAAAATAAAACACTAATTATATTTGCTCCTGCTTTTTTAGCATCCTTTATATCTTGCAAACTATCACCTATATAAAGTAGATTACTTGTTGGGGTATTAAAATCTTTTGAAACTTGTTCAAGCAATTTATCTTTTACACATTTATCTTTTGACCCACCATAATATGCAACAAAATAACCGCTTAAATTTAAATCTTGCAATGAAATCATTGCTGTTTCTATGCTTCTTCCAGTTAATAAAATTAACTTATAACCATGCATTAATAAATCATCGAGTACATCTTTCATTCCTGGAAATAGTTTTATATGATTATGGGCTTCATTTCTATACAACTCTAAATATTCTTTCCAATATTTAGGATCATATTTATCTTTGAAAGCTTCTATTAAAAATCCCTCTTCGGTTGGTCCACTTAATTTACTAAAAAGTTCCATATCCATATGAATACCAAGATTCTTATAGAAGAACTTATCAAATGAATAAAATATAAAATCAAAACTATCAGCTAAAGTTCCGTCAAAATCAAAACAAATATATTTCATAATTACTTTTTCAAAACCTCAACAATTTCGCCAATATAAAAAGTATGTAATTGTCCATGTTCTCCATAAACGCTATCAATTATTGATTTTTCATAAAAATTTTCTTTTTTAAAATCATCAGAATATATCTTCTTTAATATAAATACCAAATTAGCTTCTTCAAAATATTTACATTTTTCACCATCAACATAATGAAAATTAACTTTACTAACTTTGTCTTCATCTCTTCCTGAATGAGTTCCTAAATATAGCATATCTTTCTTATATTTTTCATCAAAGAAATTTATTGAATAATATTCAGAATCTTCGATAAATTCGTGAGAAAATCTTTCTGGACGTACGTAAGCTACCATTATAGGCTTACCCCAAAGTTCACCATATGATCCCCATGAAATTGTTAAACAATTGCTCTTACCATCATTTTTAGAAGCTGCTAATACTGCCCACTCTTTATCAAACATCTTATTTGCATCAAATTTAATGTCATCTAATTTTATCTTTTTGAATTCGCCCATATGCTCAATACCTCTTTAGATATTTTACTCTAATAAATATAAAAATTCATTTAAGATAATTTATAGATTTTAACTTTGAATTATTTGATTTTAATGAATAAATGCTTGATTTAGACTTCGTTTATCTATATGATTATTGCGTACGTAGAAAGAGATGCGCTCGCTTCTCACCAGATTCATAAAGTGAATTGGTCAATCAAGCTACTAAATTAGATTTTGTTTAATGAGCGCACTACTTCTAGGTTAGTGTGTTTTTTATTTTTAGGAGGTAGTAATTTATAGCTACAAATAATACGAATCCAAATATGGATCGAAAGCCAAAGTATGACAAATATAATGGCGACATTGTTAATGAAAGAATTCGTTTCCCACAAGTTCGTTTAATTGGACCTGATGGAGAACAACTCGGAGTTGTTAGTCGTTTTGATGCAATGAAAAAGGCTGAAGAATATGAATTAGACTTACTTTGCGTCGCACCTAATGGAAATCCCCCAGTTTGTAAATTGATTGATTATGGAAAATATCGTTTCGAGCAACAAAAGCAAGATAGACAAAACAAAATCAATTCAAAAAGAAAGATTATTGAACTTAAAGAGATTCAACTTACTCCTCAAATTGGTGAACATGATTTGTTAACAAAAGTCAAAGCAGCAACTAAATTCTTACAAGAAGGAAATAAAGTTAAGGTCGGTGTCCGCTATAGAGGTAGACAAATGGCCCACATTGACGTAGGAGAAGCAGTTTTAAATAAATTCTTAGACTACGTTAAAGATTATGGTACTGTTGATGGCAAACCAAATCTTGATGGAAGATGGTTATCTTGCATCGTAAACAGCAAAACAAAAAAGTAGGAAGAGAAAGGAACTAAGTTTATGCCAAAAATGAAAACAAAACGTGCCTTAGCTAAAAGAATTAAAATCACTGGCACAGGAAAAATTAGAAGACATCACGCTTATGTCAGCCACATTATGAGACATAAGTCAACAAAGCAAAAGAGACATTTAATGAAACAAACAGCTGTCAGTAAGTCAGATGTTAAGAGAATTAAATATCTCATTCAAGAATAGTAGGAGGTAGCAAAAATGCGTGTTAAAGGTGGAAATGTTACACATTTAAGAAGAAAAAAGATTTTAAAACAAGCTAAAGGTTACTTCGGAAGTAAACACTTATTATTCAAAACAGCTAAAGAACAAGTCATGCATAGTAATAGATATGCATATGTCTCAAGAAGAGATAGAAAAAATGACTTTAGAAAATTATGGATTAAGAGAATCAATGCTGCTTGCAGAATGAATGATATTTCATACAGCAAATTCATGCATGGTTTAAAACTTGCTAAGATCGATGTTAACAGAAAAATGTTAAGCGAAATTGCAATTCATAATCCAGAAGATTTCAAAGCTTTAGTTGCAGTTGCTAAAAAAGCTCAATAATTATCTTTAAATAATTACCGCCAAAAATTTTGGCGGTTTTTATATGCCTTTAAATAATTTCACGACTGCACTAACACTCTCTAAATCAGCGTTTTTATTATAAATAAGTATTTTTTAATCCACTTAAAAAATACTATGAAATAACCTCTTAAAAAGTTATCATATTATCATAGAAAATGTTTCTAAATGGAGCAAAAATATGACAAAAAGAAAAACAATTAATAATGAAGTTTATGTTGATTCATCATTAGGAAAAATTAAGGGTTTAGAAAAAGAAAATTCATACGCATTTTTAGGCATGACTTATGCTAAAGCTGGACGTTTTGAATATGCAAATGAAATTGATAGTTTAGGTAAAGAATTTGATGCTACTAAATTTGGCGATGCTTGCATTCAAAAAAGATGTTATTACGAACATCTTGAGATTCCAGAAAGAATGTTTTATCACAAAGAATTTCGTGATGGAATAAATTTCACCTATTCTGAAGATTGTTTAAATTTGAATGTCTACACACCTAAAAAAGATGGCCTATATCCAGTTATTGTTTTTATACATGGAGGAGGTTTTGATAGTGGCGCAAATTCAGAAAGTCCTTTTGATGGAGATGCACTAGCAAAACTTGGAATTGTAACTGTTTTTATTCAATATCGTGTTGGAGTATTTGGTTATTTTGCTCACGAAGAAACTTCAAAAAAATACGGACATGAAGGCAACTTTGGCTTTGATGACCAAGTTGTTGCTTTAAAATGGGTTAGAAAACACATAAAAGATTTTAAAGGTGATCAAAATAATATTACCGTTATGGGACAAAGCGCAGGAGCGATGTCTATTCAATGCATGATTCTTTCGAAAAAATGCAAAGGATTATTTGATAAAGCAATAATGATGTCAGGAGGAGGAAAATTCCCTTCAATGGCCACTTCTAAACCAATTGAAGAAAGAAGAGAATATTGGCTTGATGTTATGAAAGAATGCGGTTGTTCTACCTATGAAGAATTTAAAACCATTGAACCAAAAAAGATTTTTGATGCATTAGAAATTGTAAAACCAAGAAGAAAAGATAATCAGATTTCTACAATGACAATGATAGACCACTATTATCTAGAAAAATCTCAAGAGGAACTTTTTAAAGAAGTTAATAATGTTCCAACAATAATTGGTTTTACAAATAATGATATGTATACCTTAATTCTTGCACTCATGGCTCTTAAATATTCAAAGAAAAACGATTGTTATTGTTACTATTTCGATGTAGATGCAAAAGGAGATAATAATCAAGCATTCCATTCATCCGATTTAAGATATGTATTTGGAACGTTAAAAGAATCGTGGAGACCATATGATGAAAAAGACGAAAAAGTTTCTCAATTAATGATGAAATATATAACTAATTTTTCAAAAAACGGTGGTCCAAACGGAAAAGATCTTCCTTTATGGAAGAAAAAGAACGGCAAAGCTTTGCATATCACTT
>CAVKEL010000030.1:0-2445 GCA_963655445.1 Acutalibacteraceae bacterium
GAGGATTTTTCTTCTCTCTTTCAATATTCATAATTTCAACAAATCTTGTTTTATCTTTATTTATGAAATTATAAAGTTCAGGCGAGAATTCTTCGCTCCATTTTAAAGCTTTTTCAGAAATTTCTTCTTTAGTCATCTTTGATAAAACTTCTTTACTATAGAAATTTAATTTATCATTATCAAAAAGAGCACCATCTAAAGACATTTTCTTTAAACTAAATTCAAAATTATCTAAATTATAATCTTTAGTTCTAACAATGTAGTCTTCATAATTGCTATTTGCAATAGTCATTAAATAAACAAGTAAAGCATTTGGTTCATAGCCTTCTTTAAAGAAATAATCAACACTTGCTTCATTATCTTTTCTCTTTGATAATTTTCTTCTTGTTCCATTATCCATTTTCATAATAACAGGAAGATGAGCATATTTTGGAAGTTTAAAACCTAATGCTTTAAACATTTCAATATGAATTGGAAGGCTTGGAAGCCACTCTTCTCCACGTGTGACATGTGTTGTATGCATAAAATGATCATCAACAACATGAGCAAAATGATATGTTGGTAAACCATCACTTTTTAAAATAACAACATCTTGATCATTCTCAGTTAATTCAAGATCGCCTCTAATTTCATCGTGAACTTTAACCTTGTTATTATGATCACCATGTGACTTAAATCTAATAACATATGGCTTGCCACTTTTAATCATTTCAATAGCTTCAAGTGGATCTAAATCTCTATATTTAGCATATTTTCCATAGACACCAGTAATTTCTTTATTTTTGTCTTGCTCTTCTCTAAGTTTAACTAAATCTTCTTCGGTTAAAAAGCAAGGATAAGCAAGTTCTTTTTGAAGCATTTCTTTAATAACAATTTCATAGATTTCTTTTCTATTTGATTGTTTATAAGGTCCATAATTTCCTTCTTCTTTTTCGCCTAAATAACCTTCGCTTGGGATAATATTAAATCTAGCAAGTTGTTTTATTAAAAGCTCGCCACTACCTTTAATTTCTCTTTTAGTGTCTGTATCTTCTAAACGCGTATAAAAAATACCTTTAGAATCACGTGCGAGTTTTGATGCAACTAGTGAAGTAAATAAACTTCCGGTATGTAAAAACCCTGTTGGTGAAGGTGCGAATCTAGTTACTTTTTGACCCGCGTCGAAACTTCTTTCGGGATACATTTTTTCTAAGTCCATAACAGTTTTTTTGATGTTAGGGAAAATTAAGTCTGCAAGCTGATATTCGTTCATACAAATCTCCTTGATTTTTGAAATCTTTTCATATATGATAATAAAGCACGCAGGTGTGATTCAATGGTAGAATATCAGCTTGCCAAGTTGAGTACGCGGGTCCGATTCCCGTCACCTGCTCCAGATGTGCATAGTTGAGTAAGATTAATGTCTTGCTCTTTTTTTATATGGAAAGCACATCGGACCAAGGACTCAAACAAGCAAACCGATAGGGTTACCTACGCTTTTGCGTGATTTTTATTATTAATTAATTCTTTTTGTTTTTATCTTTTTCTTTAGCTTCTTTTTCTTCCTCTTCTTGTTTTAATAACAATTCTTTTTCTTTTTCCTTCATTTTCTCATTTTCAATATTTAAATTTTTAAGATACATTTTGTATCCATCAATTTGAGCTTTCTCAGCATCAGAAAAGCTTTCATATTGAGAATTAAGTTGACTAAGTTGTTCTTCAAGCATTGTTCGCATTCTTGCAATAAATAAAACTGCAAATTTTTCAATAATTGATTCATAAAAATTAAATAATATAGGCAAAAATGGAAGTAAAAATAAAATAGTGATAACAATCGAAGTTAATCCTAAAATTAATATCGAACTATTATGAAATTCAAGATAATAAAGTAAAAAATAAGATAATGAATAAATTACAATTATTAAAATTACAAGCGGATATAAGACACTATAATAATTTGAATAGAAATACTTCTTATTTTCTTTTATTGTGCTTTTATAAACATATTGGAAAACTTTTTTATTGCATCCTAATGCGTATCCAACTAAGAAATATTTAAAAATATTTAAACCAATTCTATGGATAAAATAATAGAAACCTAAAAAGGTAGATCCAAACTCAATATAAACCATTGGGCCATTTATTAAATCTCTTTTTGCATTCAATAAATTATTAAAACCATCAGTGTTATTATTTTGCATAAAAGTAATTAATTGACTCATTAAATCTTGATATTGAGGATTTACTAAAAATAAGGTCCCAAAGATAACAAAACCAAGAATGAACGATGAAACAAAATATATTAAAAAAGAATAAAGTAAGGTAGAAGGAATAAGTAAAAGTGAAGAAATCATCCTTTTACTTCCAACCACATACCCTCTAAAAAATGCACCCATTCCATAGTCGCCATCTCGATCACTATTTTGTAAAGTATTAAGTGCAAAATAACTGTAAATAAATGGTTGA
>CAVKEL010000031.1:0-2700 GCA_963655445.1 Acutalibacteraceae bacterium
TTTGAGAATGTTCTTTTTAATCTCTTCCAAAAATAATGGATGTTCATATAAATATTTAACTTTTTTACGAATTTTCATTGAATTAAATACTTTAATTCCGCAATGAAGTTCATCAATGAAAAGTTTTGTGGTAGCTTTTTCTATTGGATGAGCATAATAATCAATGCAAACAGGAGTTCCCATGAATAAAGAATCTAAAACCGCATTTGGTCCTGCCTTCGTTATAAAAAGATCGCTTGCACCATACAATTCATAAGCAGTCGGAATAAACTTAAAAACTTCTAAATTAATATTGGATTTTAATTTATTTTTCTTTTTAAGAAAATATTTGTAACATTTTTCGTTTTTTCCAGCAATCAAAAGAATATTAATTGGAAAATCAACTTTTAAAAGTTTTTTACAGTATTTTTTTGCTTTGGCTGATGCATAAGCTCCATCTGCAATACAAACTGTAAATTGATTTGGAATATTATATTTCTTACGATATTCCTCTTTGGTTCCATTTGCATTTTGAATTTCTTCTCTAGCAGTAAAATAAACTTGTCTAATTGTCGAATAATTAAACTTTCTATGTCTAATTGCTTCATCGCATGCTAATTCATTATTATTGATAAACAAATCACTTCGATCATCCCACCACATATGAACATTATTATCAGGATTATAAGTAATAACAATTAAGTTAGGCATATATCTTTTTTTAAGTTCAACTGCACAATAAGTAATGAAATAGTGTGTGGAAATGATAACATCTGGTCGATATTTTCGCATTTCCTCAATAGTTGAATCAGAAGCTTTTTTAAATATTGTTTTGTGGACTAAACGCATAAAATGCTTGTTACCAACACCCTCTAAAAATACAAAAATTCCCATTCCAAAAGCTTTTGATTTATTAGTAAGTTTTGTGCAATCACATAAAAATTTCTCAAAGTCGATTCTTGTTTTTTCGTTTCCATCTTTCATTACTTCAACATCAATCAATTCAACTTCGTTTGGATAATATGTTTTTAAGCTTTCTTGAATGGCTTTCATTGACATAATATGTCCCATTCCAGACTCAATATAAGTTAACAAAACTCTTGGCTTATTCATATAAAAATCGTTCCTGACTTCACTATTATAACAAATATAAACATTTAAAAACCAAGCTTTATGCTTGGTTCAGTTTTATTTTTGAATTGCTTCTTCAATTGCTACAGCAAGTTGATCAGGACAACTTGTTGGTTTGTTACGACACTTAATGTCCTTTAATCTATCGTGAACTTCGTTAATATCTTGTCCCTTACAAAGAGCGATTATACCTTGCAGATTACCTGGACAACCACCTACAACTTGAATATCTAATATTTTATTTGTCTCTTCATCCCAAGTAATTGTTATTGTAGATGAACATGTATTAACACATTTATGAGTATATGATTTTTCCATTATTTAACGATTTCCCCATACATTTCGCCAAAGCAATTTCCAGCGTTGGATTCATCAGTGTCAATATGCATTGCAAGTTTGAAATTTGGAGAGACTCTAATAACAACATCATCAAATATAACGTGTCTTCCTTCTCCACCAGTCTTAACTTTAACAATTTCACCATTTTCAACACCAAATTCTTTTGCATCTTCTGGAGTCATATGAACATGACGTTTTGCAACAATACAACCTTCACTTAATTCAACAAAGTTACCATTTTCTGGGTTAACAATTTTAATTGGAGCACTTCCTGCAATATCTCCACTTTCTCTTAATGGAGCTTTAACTCCTAAAGTTCTTGCATCAGTAGCACTAACTTCAACTTGATTAAATTTTCTGCATGGTCCTAAAATTGAAACACCTTTAATTGTTGATTTTGGTCCAACAAGATCTAATTTTGTATTAGATGCATATTGTCCTGGTTGTGATAATTCTTTCTTAACACTTAATTCAAAACCTTTCCCACATAAAATTTCTAAGGTTTCTTGTGTAACATGAATATGTCTAGCACTAGTTTCTACTAAAATTTGTTTAGCCATAATTTTCTCCTCTTTAAACAATAATATCTTACCACTTTTAAATGCGCATAATTAAAAAAGATGATTAATTATTGAATTTTGTGCTCATTTTTTATATCATATTATGCGCTGGGGGAATGGCGGAACTGGTAGACGCGTACGTTTGAGGGGCGTATTAGGCAACTAGTGTGAGTTCGAGTCTCATTTCCCCCACCAGTAACTTGAAAATTAAGCTTGATAATTTGATTTATCAAGTTTTTTATTTATATAAAAAGTCGGTTTAATCACGCTTTTTTCATTAATGCTCCTTAAAACGATAATCATTAGGAGTTTTACCAGTTATTGCTTTAAATGTTCTATTAAAATGGCTTTGTGACGAATAACCTAAGTAATAACTAATTGCCGTTAAAGACTTATCCGTGTATCTTAAAAGTCTTTTTGCTTCGGATATTTTTTCTTTAGTAATAAAGTCATATAAGTTTTCTCCAGTATCCTCTTTAAACTTTGTTGATAAATGACTTCGACTTATTCCTAAATCATAGGCCATTTTTTCTGTCGTTATTGGTTCAGATAAATGTTTATGAACATAATTTGCAACATCCAAATAAAGTTTCGTTGGATTCTTTCCTTTTCGAATTGCATTTACTTTAGTAGTATAATCAACGACCATTCCATATTGAAGATTTGCAATTTTAGAAACATCGCTCAATAA
>CAVKEL010000032.1:0-4572 GCA_963655445.1 Acutalibacteraceae bacterium
ATATTTGCTCAATCTTAGGATTATTTGGAACAAAAACCATGCCTGGAGCAATTAGAATTGATGCAATGAATTTCTTTAATTATTTAACAATTATGACATTCTTTGATTCAAATGCTGTTTTAGCAGACGATATCATTTATTGGTATAAGTTAATTGGTTTAGCAGGGATCTTTGTTATTACCTATTTAATGTCATTCGCTGTTTTTGATAAAAAAGATTTACCTTTATAAAGAAAGTTTCTCTTTTTCGAGTATGGAGCAGAAATGCTCCATATTTTTATATATTCATACATGAAAATTGTAATAATTAATTAAAATATTATTGATATGACAAAATGAAAAAACTATCATTATTTAGCATGAAGAAAGAATTTAAAGAAATGTATGACGTTATTGTTGTTGGTGGAGGTCACGCAGGTGTGGAGGCCTCGCTTTCATGTGCAAATAGAGGACTTAAAACCTTGCTTGTTACTTTAAATTTTAAAATGGTTTCTAATATGCCATGCAATCCTTCGATTGGGGGAAGCGCAAAAGGAATTGTTGTTAGAGAAATAGATGCTTTAGGTGGTTTTATGGGTAAGGCTGCTGATAATGAGTACTTACAAATGAAGATGCTAAATACTGCAAAAGGACCAGGCGTTCAATGTTTAAGAGCTCAAGCAGATAAAAAAAGATACCCTCATTTTATTCAAGAACATCTTAAAGATACTGAGAACCTTGATATAAAAGAAGGAATGGTTACTGATTTAATTCATGATGATAAAACTGTTAAAGGTGTGATTATCGGAGAAGAAAAAATTGAAAGTAAAGCAGTTATTTTAGCAACCGGAACATACATGGATAGTGATATTTTAAGAGGTCACAAAAAAGTTATGGGTGGGCCAGATGGTGAACAACCTTCAATTGGTTTAAGTGATTCCTTAAGAAAAATGGGAATTACCTTAATTCGTTTAAAAACTGGTACTCCTCAACGTATAGCAAAAGAATCAATAGATTTTAGCAAAGGGGAAATTCAATATGGAAATGTTGAAGATCAAGGATTCAGTTATGAATCCAATAAGTTCATACCTGTTAAAGATCAGATTCCATGCTGGTTAATTTATACTACACCTGAAACTCATAAAATTATTCGAGAGCATTTAAGTGATTCTGCAATGTATGGTGGTCTTGTTGAAGGTGTTGGACCAAGATATTGTCCTTCTATTGAAGATAAAATTGTTAGATTTTCAGATAAACCAAGACATCAATTATTTTTAGAGCCTGAAAGTTATGATACAAATAGCATTTATCTTCAAGGTTTTTCAACTAGTATGCCTGAGGATATTCAAGATTTAATGGTGCATAGTTTGCCAGGTTTAGAAAATGCAAAGATTTTAAAATATGCTTATGCAATCGAATATGATGCACTTGATCCTACTCAATTTGATGTTTCTTTAATGGTTAAAAAATGGCCAGGTTTATTTATTGCTGGTCAAATTTGTGGCACTAGTGGTTATGAAGAGGCTGCAGGTCTTGGTTTAATGGCTGGAATTAATGCTGGAAATTATATAAAAGGAGAAGAACCTTTTGTTTTAAAAAGAGATGAGGCCTATATTGGGGTTATGATTGATGATCTTATTACAAAAGGAACAAAAGAGCCTTATAGATTACTGTCTAGTAGAGCTGAATATCGTTTACTTTTAAGAAGTGATAATGCGGATATGCGTTTAACTGACAATGGATATAATTTTGGTTTAATTTCTAAGGAGAGATATAAATTATTTCTTGAAAAACGTGAGAAAATTGCAAAATTAACTGAACTCTTAAATAAAATTCACTTAGGAAAAACTAGTAAAGTAAATGAATATTTAGTCGAGCTTGGTTATGAACCTCTTGATAATGGTGTTACTGCAAGCGAACTTTTAAAACGTAGCGGTGTTAAATATAATAGATTAAAAGAGTATTTAGAATTACCACATGATTTAGAATTAACTTTAAGTGGTGAAGAAGAACTTGAAATCAGTATTAAATACGAAGGTTACATTAAGGATCAAAGAAAAGAAGCAATAAAACTTAGAAAATTTGAAGAAGTTAAGCTTAAAGATGATATTGATTATATGCACATGGATGGACTAGCTTTGGAGGCTAGACAAAAATTAAGTGCAATTCAACCAAAAACTGTTGGTCAAGCAAGTAGAATTAGTGGCGTAAATCCTGCTGATATTACAACTTTAATTTTATATTTAAAAAGAGATAAGAAAATTTAAATGGAAAAGAAAGAATTATTTGAACTTTATAAGAAAATTGTTTTAGAAGAAAACGAAAAAATGAATTTAACCGCTATCACCGAGGATAGTGCTTTTAATGAAAAACATTTTTACGATTCCTTGTTACCAAGTGAAGTTGTAGATTTTAATAATAAAAAAGTTTTAGATATTGGAAGTGGTGCAGGCTTTCCTGGGATTCCATTAGCAATTACATATGAAAATTCTAATTTTACATTACTTGAAACAACAAATAAGAAATGTAATTTTTTAAGAAGCACAATTGAAAAACTAAGTTTAAAGAATTGTAATGTTTTAGAAAAAAGAGCCGAAGATATTTTATGTGAAGAAAGAGAACAATTTGATATTGTTGTTTCTAGAGCGGTTAGTGATTTACCTATCTTGCTTGAATTAGCTGTTCCATACTTAAAGGTTGGTGGAATTCTTGTAGCTTATAAAGGAGAAAAATATAAAGACGAAATTTCAAGATGCAAAAATGCATTTAAAACATTGAATTGTAAAGTTTTAGATATACAGGAAAGAAAATTACCTATTTCAAATGAAAAAAGATTTAATATAATAATTATTAAAGAAGAAAAAACTGATAAAAAGTTTCCACGCAATTTTTCACAGATTAAAAAGAGACCATTGTAATGAGTAAGATTATCGCTATCGCAAATCAAAAGGGTGGAGTTGGGAAAACAACGACAGCCATCAACTTAAGTGCAGGCTTGGCGTCATTAAATCGACGTGTTCTTTTAATTGACTTAGATCCTCAAGGAAATACTAGTAGAGGTCTTGGAGTTGACATTACATTAATTAATAAAAATGTTTTTGATGCTTTAATTTTAGATGTTGATGTAAATAAAATTATTAGAAAAACAATGATGAAAAACCTTGATTTATTACCAGCAAATTTGAAATTATCAAATTTAGAAAGTGAAATAAGTCAAAAAAGCTTAAAACCATTTTTTGTGTTAAAAAATATGATATCAAATATTAATAAATCATATGATTATATTATTATTGATTGTCCACCATCATTAGGCATTTTGTGTCTCAATGCTTTAAGCGCTGCTAATAGTGTTTTAGTTCCTGTCCAATGTGAATATTTTGCAATGGAAGGATTAGCACAAATATTAGGAACAATCACAAAAGTTCAAGGAGCATACAATAAAGAACTTTATATTGAAGGTTTTTTATTAACTATGTATGAACCAAATGCAAATATTGGTAAGGAAGTTGTTAGTCAAGTTCGAAATTTATTTAGAGAAACAACTTTCAATGTTATGATTCCTCGTAATATTTCATTAAGCGAGGCTAGTGCCCGTGGAATGCCAGCAATTCTTTATCGTCCAACAAGTGCTGGAAGTTTAGCATATCTTCAATTAACTCGAGAGGTTATTGATCATGAAAGAAACTAAACAAAAAATTGTTAAAACAAATCTTAAAACTCTTTTAAAAAGATATAGTAAAAGTGATGCTTTCAAAAGCCTTGAAGCAGGTTATTTGCAAGAAAGTATCCATAAAATTCCATTAAATGAAATTCAAGACTCTAAATTCTTGAAGAAAGTTAATTTAAATATTGATGATTTAGCTGAATATGAAAAAGCTGTTGAAAAAGGTTCTTATTCTCCCATCTTAGTTAGAACGATAGATAATAAATACGAAATTGTTTATGGGAGGGAAATTTATTTTTCCGCTTTAAAAGTTGAAGCACAAACAATAGATTGTCTAGTTAAAAATTATAGTGATGAGGAAACTTTATTGATTATTTCTTCATATATAAGAAGTTTAAAGGGGAATCACGTTATAGAAGAGGCCTATCTTTGTAAAGAACTGAAAGATGGTTTCAATTATAAAAATAAGGAA
The DNA here is from genome assembly GCA_963655445.1 of Acutalibacteraceae bacterium. GTDB lineage: Bacteria > Bacillota_I > Bacilli_A > RFN20 > CAG-826 > Onthovivens. Next base: position 4,115 of record CAVKEL010000032.1, read on the forward strand.
TTATCTACTCTTTTTAAACAATCCCCTTCACAAATTTCTAATATTATGAAGATATGTGATCTAGATACAAGAATTATTAAATTAATATCTAAAGGTGAGATCAGTTATGGACACGCAAAAGCTTTTTCTAGACTATCAAAATCGCAAATTGATTATGTTGTAAATGAGATATTATCTAGGAATTTAAGTGTTAGAGATACCGAAAGGTTAGTTAATTCTTTAACAAATGATAAGCAAATTAATGATAACTTGATTGTTACAAAGCAAAATATAACATTAAAATTTGATTCTAAAGAGAAAAAAGATGTTGCTTTAAAAAGAATAGAAAAAATGATTAAGAGAGGGAAAATTAAGTTTTAAATATGAAAATAACTAGAAGACAAGTAATCAACATGATTGCAAGAATTTCCATTTTTGGTAGTTTAGCAATTATTTTATATATGGTACCAGGTTTGCAA
>CAVKEL010000033.1:0-16823 GCA_963655445.1 Acutalibacteraceae bacterium
CTTTTAATACTTTACATTTTGCAATTTTTTATCAGTATTTTTCTTCCACAAATTGTAGATTAAAGTTTGATAACATCTTATTAATTATGATAAAAAAGTATTTATTTATATTTTAAAACTATATTTTCATATATAATAAGTTTAAGAGAGGAAGGGGATGTTATGATTATTGACATTGTTATAATCGTTATTTTAGTGGCTTTTCTAGTTGTTGGACTTTTTAGAAATCCTATTAAATGTGCGATTGATTTAGTTTTGTTTATTGCTTTTACATTTATTTTTTATAATGTTTTAGTTGGTGTTCAAGATACAATTTTAAATACTGCAGGACTTTCTATGAGTCAAATTGGTGAGGCACATATTGGCGATTCTATTTCTAGCGCAAATAATTCCCTCAAAGAATTAGCAACTCAACTTGAAATTTCTATTTTAGGTATCGATGAAAATTTAGCAAATAATGAGCTTTATGAACAAGTAGGATATGCAGTTGTACATTGTGTATTCTTTATTGTATCAAGTATAGTTTCAATTATATTAGCTTATGGTATTGGCTGGGGTATTTATGCCATATTTAGAAAGAAAGCTAAAACTATTAAAAAACTTCCAAAAATGATTTTAGGAGCTACAGTATCTTTATTGATTGGTTGCTTATTTATTGTATTTACATTTTCACCTGTTTATTTGTTAAGCGACAATACATCTCAAATTTTAAGTTATTCAGAAAGCGAAAATTTAGAAAACATAGTTACTTTCTTAAATGATACCGAAGAAAAAGCTGAGAAATATAGCGATGATATTGATAAAGTTTCAACTCAACTTCAAACAGTAAATTCTGAAGTTAATTCTTATGAATCTACCATTCAAGAATTTGACACAAAAGTTAGTGGTTTAGAAACAAGATATAAAGACATTGGAAATAGATTAGATGCATTATCTAAAAAATCTTTAAGTACTGAAGATAGATATATTGTTGAACAAGCGCAAAAGAAGTATAAAGAATATGAAAGCGAAGTTAATAGTGCAACTACTGAATTTGCTAATACTAAGAAAGAATATTATGATCTTAAAAATGAAATTAATAGTTACGCAAGTCAAACCAATAATTTAAGTGAATATTTGGTTACTTTATCTGACATAACATTTAAAGTTAATGACTATTATAATCAAATTAAAATTTTCAGCACCGATTATAAGCAATATTTCCCTTCTATGTTTAATTTTCTAGGGAAAATAAATTTTGGATATGCAAATATTGAGACCACAGCATCAGAAATTAAAGATTTAAATAGTTTCTTTGACATAGTAGACAAGAGTTTAGATTCTTTGATTAATGTAGACTCCGTTAAACTTATTGAGGTTGGTAACTCAAAAATCAACGAATTAATCGAAACATTTGAAAAATATAAAACACAGCTTGATGATTTTGAAAATCAATATGAAAGTTATAAAATAAATATTGATAAGCAAATCGAAGATGGAAGAAAACAAATTGATGATGCTAATAAAGAGCTTGATACATACGAAGCTGAGTTGAAAAAGTTAGAAGCAAAGTACGATTAAGGAGATTATTATTCTTTCCTTTTTATAAAGCAAGATTTTCCCCATCAAAAATCTTGCTTTTTTCTAATCTAAAATATTTATATTTTTGTAAAAAAGTATAGAATAAATAGCGGCAGGACCGGGAGGTTGAATTATGGGTTCATTAGATTTAAGCATGTATGGAATTACAGGCACAAAAGAAGTTGTTTATAATCCTTCATATGAACAATTATTTGAAGAAGAAATGAAGGAAAATTTAGAAGGTTATGAAAAAGGACAATTAACTGAGCTTGGCGCAGTAAATGTTATGACTGGTGTTTATACTGGTAGATCACCAAAGGATAAATATATCGTTGTTGATGAAAATTCAGAAAACACAGTTTGGTGGACAAGCGAAGGTTATAAAAATGATAACCATAGAGCAAGTAAAGAAGCTTGGGATTCAGTTAAAGCTTTAGCGCAAAAAGAATTATCAAATAAGAGACTTTTTGTTGTTGATGGTTATTGTGGTGCTAATAAAGATACAAGAATGGCTGTCAGATTTATTGTTGAAGTTGCATGGCAAGCTCATTTTGTTAAAAATATGTTTATTAGACCAAGCGAAGAAGAATTAAAGAATTTTAAACCTGATTTTGTTGTTTATAATGCTAGCAAAGCTAAAGTTACAAACTATAAAGAATTAGGTCTTAATAGTGAAACTTGCATTATGTTTAATATCACTACAAGAGAACAAGTTATTGTTAATACTTGGTATGGTGGTGAAATGAAAAAAGGAATGTTCTCAATGATGAACTATTTCTTACCATTAAAGGGAATTGCTTCAATGCATTGTTCCGCAAATACTGATTTAAATGGTGATAATACTGCTATTTTCTTTGGTTTATCAGGAACTGGCAAGACAACACTTTCTACCGATCCAAAACGTCTTTTAATTGGTGATGATGAACATGGATGGGATGATAATGGTGTTTTCAATTTTGAAGGTGGTTGTTATGCAAAAGTTATCAATCTTGATAAAGATAGCGAACCAGATATTTATAACGCAATTAGAAGAGATGCTTTGCTTGAAAATGTTACAGTTGATAAAGATGGGAAAATTGATTTCAACGATAAATCAGTAACTGAAAATACTCGTGTTTCTTATCCAATTGATCATATTGAAAATATTGTTAAACCAATTTCACATGGTCCAGCAGCTAAAAATGTTATCTTCTTATCTGCTGATGCATTTGGAGTTTTACCTCCGGTTTCAATTTTGACTCCAGAACAAACAAAATATTATTTCTTAAGTGGATTTACAGCAAAATTAGCTGGAACTGAAAGAGGAATTACCGAACCAACTCCTACATTTAGTGCATGCTTTGGTCAAGCATTCCTTGAATTACCTCCAACTAAATACGCTGAAGAATTAGTTAAGAAGATGGAAAAAAGCGGAGCTAAAGCATATCTTGTCAATACTGGTTGGAACGGAACTGGAAAACGTATTTCAATTAAAGATACAAGAGGCATTATTGATGCTATTTTAAATGGTTCAATTTTAAAAGCTGGCACCAAAAAACTTCCAATTTTTGATTTTGAAATTCCAACAACTTTAGAAGGTGTTGATACTCATATTTTAGATCCAAGAGATACATACTCTGATTCAAAAGATTGGGAAGTTAAAGCAATTGATCTTGCTCAACGTTTCCAAAAGAACTTTGTTAAATATGAATCTTCAAAAGAAGGTAAAGAACTTGTTGAAGCAGGACCAAAATTAAAATAGGTCGAAACGTATATAAAATTTAATAAAAAACCACGAATGAATATAATTTGAATAATTCGTGGTTTTTATTTGGCTATTTTAAAAAACATATGTTTTTCCCACTTGTTTTTAGTTTAATGATTAATTATTCTTTTAGGGTATGTCAGTAATTACTTTTAATAACGTAACTAAGTATTATTCGAGCACATTGATTTTAGATCATGTGTCTTTTTCTGTTAATAAAGGTGAGAAGGTTGCTTTAATAGGTAATAATGGTGCAGGAAAAACTACTTTATTCAAATTGATATTAGGAATTGAAGAGCCAACATTAGTTCCTAAAGAGGATAAAGTTGGTGAAATATCAATTTTAAAAGGTACAACAATTGGTTATTTAGATCAAAACTGTATTTCAGATATTAACCATACAGTTGAGCAGGAATTATTGCTCGCTTTCGAAAAACAAATTAAAATGGAGGCTCAAATAGAAGAACTTGGCGAACAAATTAAATTTAATTCTTCTGAAGAGCACTTATTAACAAAATATAACAACTTATTACAAGAATTTGAGAAAGAACGTGGATATACATATAAAAACGAAATAAAAGAATATTTATCCAAATTTAATTTTGATGTGTCTTATCTTGATAGAGAAATTTCTTCGCTTAGCGGTGGAGAAAGAATGAAAATTGCTTTTATAAAAATTTTGCTTTTTAAATACGATGTTTTATTACTAGACGAACCTACAAATCATATTGATGTTTCAACTATTGAATGGTTAGAAGGATTTTTAAAAAATTATGATGGAACAATCTTTTTTATATCTCATGATAGATATTTTTTGAACTCACTAGCCACTAGAATTTTTGAATTAGAAAATCATAAATTGACAGCATATAACATGGGTTATGATAATTATTTGATTGCTAAAAAACAAAACTATGAATCGCTTTTGAAACAATCTATCAAAGAAGAAAGACAAATCGAAAAATATAAAAGATTCATTGAGTTTTATATGCCTAAACCAAGATTTGCTAGTAGAGCTCATGATAGAGAGAAGAAACTTGCAAAACTTGAAGCCAATAGAACTGAAGTCCCAAAGGAAGAAAATAGAAAAATAAATTTTAAAATTGAGGGTAGTGTACTTGCAAACAAACAAGTTTTGAAATTTGCAAATGTTGTTATTGGATATGATAAGCCTTTATGTCCTGAGTTTTCGTTTGTTCTTTATGGGCAGGACAGGCTTGCAATTGTTGGCGATAATGGAATAGGCAAAACAACACTAGTTAAATCAATAATCGGTGATATTAAACTATTTAAAGGTTCAATTAAACCACTTAGAGGAATTGAGGTTGGTTATATAAAACAAAATGATTATTTATTTGATGAAAATACCGATGCGATTAATTATTTAAGAGAGAAATATCCAAATAAATTAGATAAAGAATTAAGAGGACATTTAGGTAAATTCTTATTTAAAGGTGACGATATTTTTAAATCGACTGGTTTGATGAGCAATGGTGAAAAGATGCGCCTTATTTTATGTGCACTAACATTAAGTAGTTATGATGTTTTGGTTTTAGATGAACCCACAAACCATTTAGACATGATTACAAAGGAGTGTCTTATTGACGCTCTTAAAAATTATGATGGGTGCATTATTTTTGTTTCGCACGATCGTTATTTTATAAATGAATTAGCAAATGAAACTTTATATTTGACTCCAACCCAAGCATTGATTGTAGATGGAAATTATGATGATTTAAAATTGAAGTTAGAAGCCATGAATAAAGAAATGGAACAGATCGATCTTAAAGAGTTAGAAAAGAACTTAATTAAAGAAAAACTTCCAGAAAAAAAGAAAGAAAAATTATCAAATAATGCTATTCAAAAACTTCAAGAAGAGATGGCTGATATTGAATTAAGTTTAGATGTAATAGATGAAAAATTTAACGACCCAAACACAAAATATGATGAATTTGGTGATTTAAACGAAGAAAAATCAAATCTTGAAACTAGATATTACGAAATTTTAGGAATTTTAGAAGAAAACGATAAGTAGATTTGTTTTTATTTTCATTTTGAATTATATTTAATATATGAAACCAAATAAGACAAATGTTCAAAAGTTTCTAAGAATATTGGAAAAAACAAATAAAAAAGTTTTTACTTGCGAAAATTTGTCTAAAGAAATTGGTCTTGATCAAGAAGCTACATTTAATTTTGTAGAATATTTTTATAGTATGATTAGACTAGATCCAAATCATAATTTAAAAGAGTTTATCCCTGATTTAAAAGAATTTATTAAAAATGAAGAAGAAAAATCAATAAAAAATAATATTAAAAAAGAAAAGCGTATTTCACATAGTGAATATAGCGAATATAAAGGATTCATCGATTATATTTCACGTGTGATGACAACTGGTGGAGTTCTTGATACTGGGTATCAAATTACCCCTAAAGATAAAAAAATTCTTGTATATTTATTAAAAAAAGAATGTTCAAAAAAGAAATAGAATTTTGAAATTTTAGTGCGAAACGTATATTAAAAATTAAAAAAGTGCACGTATGGTTTTTTGGTGAAAACCACATATTTATAGTGCTTAAAGAATAGACATGATTAAAAGCGTCTCTTTTTTGTTTTCTTTCAATTGAAAATCACGCCTAAAATTATATAATAATTTTGTATGTCAAAGGAGAACTTATATATATGGCAGAAATAAAAAAGACCTTTTTGAGTGTTGATGGTAATACTGCTGCTGCTTTAGGATCATATTGTTTTACTGAAGTTGCTGCAATTTTCCCAATTACTCCATCTTCACCAATGGCCGATCACGTTGATGTTTATGCTGCTCAAGGAAAGAAGAATTTCTTTGGAAGCACCGTTAAAGTCTGCGAAATGCAATCTGAAGGTGGCGCATCAGGCGCACTTCATGGCGCTATACAAGCAGGAACCTATGGAACTACATTTACCGCTTCCCAAGGTTTATTATTAATGATTCCTAACGTCTATAAATGGGTTGGCGAAGAATTACCAGCAGTTATGGAAGTTAGTGCTCGTTCATTAGCATCTAGATCATTATGTATTTTTGGTGATCATCAAGATGTTTATGCATTAAGACAATCTGGAATTGCAATGATTTGCTCACATTCCGTTCAAGAAGTTGCAGATTTAACTCCAATTTCACACTTAATTGCTATTGATGCATCATTCCCAGTATGTCATTTCTTTGATGGATTCAGAACATCACACGAAATTCAAAACGTTGAATTTGTTGATGATGAAGAATACCGTAAATTAATGCCATGGGATAAAGTTGAAGAATTCCGTAAGAGAGCATTAAATCCACATTCAAATCCAGTTACTAGAGGTGGTGCTGAAAATGATGATATCTACTTCACTGGTTTAGAAGCTCAAAATAAACATGGAGAAAAAGTCTTAGAAGTTGCTAAGAAATATTTCAAGGAAGCTACAAGATTAACTGGTAGAGAATATGCTCCATTTGTTTATGTTGGTGCAAAAGATGCTACTAAAGTCATCGTTGCTATGGGTAGCGTTACTGAAACAGCTCTTGAAGTTGTTGAAGATTTAAATAAAAAAGGCGAAAAAGTTGGTTTACTTAAAGTTATTCTTTATAGACCATTTAGCGCAAAAGATTTTGTTAGCGTTCTTCCAGAAACAGTTAAAACCATTGCTGTTTTAGATAGAACAAAAGAAAAGGGCGCCGTTGGCGAACCACTTTATGAAGATGTTGTTGCTTCATTAAATCTCACTGGTAAGACAGGAATTAAAGTTATCGGTGGAAGATATGGTTTAGGTAGCCACGATACCCAACCAAAACACATTAAAGCTGTTTATGATTGGATGGAAACAAGTGAAGCACATCATGATTTTACTTTAGGTATTGAAGATGATGTTACTCATTTATCAGTTCCAGTTAAAGATGATAAATATGAAATCGCTCATAGTTATACTTCATGCTTATTCTATGGTTTAGGTAGTGATGGAACAGTTGGTGCAAATAAATCATCAATTAAGATTATTGGTGATGCAACTCACCAATATGCACAAGCATATTTTGCTTATGATAGCCGTAAATCAGGTGGTGTTACTCGTAGCCACTTAAGATTTGGTAAGGAACCAATTCACTCAACATATTATGTTCAACACGCTGACTTTATCAGTGTTTCACTTGATACATATATGTTCAGATTCGATATCTTAAAAGACTTAAAAGATGGCGGTACATTCTTGTTAAATACTGATATGGATGATGCCACACTCGAAAAATTATTACCAAATAGAGTTAAATGGCAGCTTGCTACAAAACATGTTAAATTCTATGTAATTGATGCAAATAAGATTGCTCTTGAAATTGGTATGGGTAGACACACCAATACAATTCTCCAATCAGCGTTCTTCCATTTAAATGAACAAATCATGCCTTATAGCGAAGCTAATATTTGGATGAAGAAATTAGCTGAAAAAACCTATGCTAAGAAAGGTGAAGAAGTTGTTAAACTTAACTACAAAGCAATCGATTCAGGTACTGAAGGTTTAAGAAAAGTTGAAGTTAAACCAGAATGGGCAGAACTTGATTATAAGAGAGTTAGAACTGAAACTGGTGATGAATATTTTGATAAATTTATTATGCCAATCAATACTCTTGATGGATATGATTTACCAACTAGTGCTTTCTTAAAAGATGGTTTAGAAGATGGCAGTATGAGAAATAATGTCACCTTCAAAGAAGGTAGATCAATTGCTGATAAAGTTCCAGTTTGGGATAAGAATTATTGTATTCAATGCAATCAATGCGCATTTGTTTGTCCACATGCCACAATTCGTCCATTCTTATTAAATGAAGACGAAGTTAAAAAAGGACCAGAAGGTTTATCTGATATGGTCAAAGATGCAATTGGTAGCCCAGCCGTTAAAGGAATGAAATATATTATTTCAATTTCGCCAATGAACTGTGTTGGTTGTGGACTTTGTGCTAATGAATGTTTAGCTAATAAAACTGCTAAGAAAGCTGGAAATGATCACTTTGCATTAAAGATGGTTGAAGCTAAATCACAATTTGATAAAGAAAAATATGCTCAATATTTATTTAAACATGTCGAGTATAAATCAAATATCTTCCCAACAAATACTGTTAAAGGTGTTGGATTCTTAATGCCATATCAAGAAGTTAGTGGTTCATGTCAAGGTTGTGGAGAAACTCCATACTATAGATTATTATCACAACTCTTTGGTAGAGATTTATTAATCGCTAATGCTACTGGTTGTTCATCAATTTATAATGGTTCAACTCCAATGACACCATTTGTTACCGATAAGAATGGTGAAGGTGTTGCTTGGGCTAACTCATTATTTGAAGATAATGCCGAATTTGGATATGGTATGAGACTTGCTACTGATTACAAATTAAAACAAATCAGTGAAATCTTAGTTCCAGCTTTAGATCGTGATTCAGTTGAAGATAGTGTTAAAGAAGTTGTTAAGAAATATTTAGACAACATTAAAAATAAAGAAGAAGCTCGTAAAGTGATTCCAGAACTCTTAAAAGCTGTTGAAGGCAGTAAAGATGAAGGAATTAAAGAAGTCTTGAAATTCAAGAATGATTTACTTGATAAATCAGTTTGGATTATTGGTGGTGATGGATTCGCATACGATATTGGTTATGGCGGTTTAGATCACGTTATTGCTAGCGAAGATGATATTAACGTATTAGTCTTAGATAACGAACAATATGCAAATACTGGTGGTCAAGCAAGTAAAGCAACTCAAACTGGTTGTATTGCTCAATTCGCTGCAAGTGGTAAGAAGACAAAGAAGAAGAATTTAGCTTTAATTGCTATGGCTTATGGTGATGTTTATGTTGCTCAAATTGCTCTTGGTGCAAATCCAATGAAAGCAATTCAAGCCTTTAAAGAAGCTGAGTCTTATAATGGTCCATCATTAATTATTGCTTATGCTCCATGTATTAACCAAGGTATTAAAGGCGGACTTGTAAATAGTATTCAAGAAGAAAAGAAAGCTGTTGATTGTGGATTCTTTACAACTTGGAGATATGATCCACGTTTAGTCAAAGAAGGTAAACCAGGATTACAACTTGATTGTGCCGAACCAGATTTCAGCAAATTTAGAGAATTCTTATTAACTGAAAATAGATTCTCAATGCTTCCAAAAGTTAATCCATCTGAATATGAAGAATTATTCAAGAAAGCAGAAGAAGCTGCAAAAGAAAGATGGAATGCTGTTAAAAAGTTTGGTCTCTAATATAAATAATTAAAGATTTTAAAAAGTCCCACTAGTTGGGACTTTTTATATGGAAATATAAAATGATAATTGACTTGTAAATATTATTAAGAAAAAAATTTATTTTTAAATTGATTCATGATAAAAACATGTTATTAAATCACATCATTTTTATTGACAAAGTTTTGTGAATTATATATGCTAGTTTCGAAAACTAGATAAGGCGGTATTAAATATGAGTTTAGAAGAAATTTCACTTCCTAATTACACTGTTAAGCAAGATATATGGAATTCTATCACACATGGTTTAGGTGCGATATTTGGCATTGTTGCTACTATTTTAATGTTATTAAAAATAAATTTATGGGGTGCAACAGGGGCTAATCATACAGAATTTGTTTATCGAATTGTGAGTGTATGCATTTATGGTGCTGGAATGATTATTTGTTATACAATCAGTTGTGTTTACCATAGTTTATTTAAAAATAATGGTAAAAAAGTTTTAAGAGTTATTGATCATGATACTATTTATATGCTAATAGCAGGAAGTTACACAGTCTTTTGTTTAGTTCCTTTAAGAGAGCAAGTATTATGGGGAGTTATTCCTTATACTGGATGGATAATTTTTGGAATATGCTGGGTAGGAGTAATTGTTGGAATTGTTTTTAATTCCATAAATATTCATAAGTATATGATCCTTTCAACATCTCTATATATCATTATTGGCTGGACAATTATTTTTGCTTCGCAAGAGCTAATAAATACAACAGGCATGGGTGGTTTTTTATGGATGCTGTCAGGTGGTATTGCATACACGGTTGGTGCAGTTTTATATGGAATTGGCGCTAAAAAATCTCTTTGGTATCATACAGTGTTTCATGTATTTATTTTAATAGGCACTGTATTACAATTTATTTCTGTTTGGTTTTATGTTTTAAACTAAATTCTTACTTATAAGTAAGAATCTTTAAATATGAAAGTTTTTTGGTATAATCTTAGTTATGTCAAATAACGAGATACGTGTTAAAGGTGCACGTGAAAATAACCTTAAAAATATTAGTGTAAATTTTCCTAAAGATAAATTAATTGTATTTACTGGGGTTTCTGGTAGTGGTAAATCCACACTTGCTTTTGATACTATTTTTGCGGAAGGTCAAAGAAGATACATGGAATCATTGTCGAGTTATGCTAGACAATTTTTAGGTGGAGTTGAAAAACCTGAAGTCGAATCAATTGAAGGGTTATCTCCATCAATTGCAATTGATCAAAAATCTCAATCACATAATCCTAGAAGTACAGTCGCAACTGTTACTGAAATTTACGATTATTTACGTTTATTATATTCAAGAATTGGTGTTCCATATTGTCCAACTCATCACGAACCCATTATATCTTTCAGTGTTCAAAAGATTACAGATATTGTTTTTACTAATGAAGAAAATTCAAAAATAATTATCATGTCTCCAATAGTTAGGGAAGAAAAAGGTACTCATAAGGATACACTAGAAAAAATAAAGAAAAATGGATTTTTAAGAGTTAAAGTTGATGGAGAAAATTATTTAATTAATGAAGTTCCAGAATTAAATAAAAATCAAAGACACGATATTGATATCATTGTTGATCGTATTGTTTTAAAGCAAGAAAACAGAAGTAGAATTTTTGAAGCAATTGAGCTTGCAGCTGATTGGAGTAAAGGTTTTATTCTCGTTTCAGTTAATGGCGAGGAAAAATTATATAGCGAACATTTTGCTTGCCCAAAATGTGGCTTTTCAGTGCCTAAACTCGAACCAAGATTATTTTCTTTTAATTCACCTCTAGGAGCATGTCCACAATGTAATGGGCTTGGTATAAATCAAGAAGTTGATATAGATTTACTTGTACCAGATAAAACTTTATCCATTGATGAAGGCGCTATTGTATATTTTAAAAACACTGTTAATACAAAAAATATTGAATGGCAAGATTTTAAGTTTTTACTTGACCACTATAAAATACCAACAAATATTCCATTTTCAAAATATTCAAAAGATCAAATTGATATTATCTTGAATGGTTCAAGAGAAGTTCTTTCTTATGCTATTAAATCTTCATCTGGAAATGTTATGAATAGAACCCATTATGTTGAAGGCGTTAAGACAAGAATTGAAAGACTATATAAAGAAACTTCTAGCGAATTTTTACGTGAATATTATGCAAAATTTTTAAAAGATACAGTTTGTACAAAATGCCATGGAGCAAGACTTAATGATGCAGTTTTATCTGTAAAAATTAATGGTTTAAATATATACGAATTAACTTGTTTATCGCTTGATAAATTTTATGAGTTCATGAAAGATCTTCATAATCATTTGACTGAGTATGAATGGAAAATTGCAGATTTAGTTGTTAAAGAAATATGCAATAGATCATCTTTTTTAATTAATGTTGGTCTTGGTTATCTTACTTTATCTCGTTATGCAATGACTTTATCAGGCGGAGAATCTCAAAGAATAAGACTTGCAACACAAATTGGTAGTAAATTATCTGGAGTTTTATACGTTTTAGATGAGCCTTCAATTGGCCTCCATCAAAGAGATAGCGAGAAGTTGGTAAACGCATTAAAAGAAATGCGTGATTTAGGGAATACAATCATTGTTGTTGAACATGATGAAAATATGATTAGAAGTGCAGATTATCTTGTAGATATCGGTCCAGGTGCAGGTGTGCATGGTGGTCAACTTGTAGCTCAAGGTAGTGTTGAAGATCTTGAAAAATGTGAAGAATCTATTACTGGTCAATATTTAAGTGGTAAAAAATATATTGCTGTTCCATTTGAAAGAAATAAAGGTAATGGAAAATATTTGACTATTTCTGGATGCAAGACAAATAACCTTAAAAATGTTACTGTAAAATTTCCTCTTGGATGCTTTGTTTGTGTTACAGGTGTATCAGGTAGTGGTAAGTCTTCATTAGTTAATGAGACATTATTAAGTGCAGTTAATAAAGAATTATTTGGTAAAAATATCGAAACAGGTATTTATTCAAAAATTACAGGTTTAGAAAACGTTGATCAAGTAATCAATATATCTCAAGAGCCAATCGGCAGAACACCACGTTCGAATCCTGCAACGTATGTTAAAGCATTTGATGATATTCGTGAAATTTTTGCCTCAACAATAGAAGCAAAAGCCCGTGGATTTACAAAATCTAGATTTAGCTTCAATGTTCCTGGTGGAAGATGCGAACATTGCTATGGAGATGGCGTTGTTAGAATTTCTATGAATTTTATGCCAGATGTCTACGTAACTTGTGATGAATGTGGTGGCAAAAGATATAACGAAGAAACACTTCAATGTACTTTTAAAGGTAAAACTATCGCTGATGTTTTAGAAATGACTATTGAGGAAGCCTATGAATTTTTCAAAAATTACCATAAATTAGCAAGAAAACTTAAAATGTTGTGCGATGTTGGGCTAGGTTATATGAAAGTCGGTCAACAATCAACAACTATATCTGGAGGCGAAGCCCAAAGAATCAAACTTGCTTATTATTTACAAAAACAGCCTACAGGGAAAACTATTTATATTCTTGATGAACCAACAACTGGTTTACATGTTGATGATGTATCTAAACTTTTAAAGATTTTTGAAAAAATTGTTAATGGCGGAGATACAATTATCTGTATTGAACACAATTTAGATGTAATAAAAATGGCCGATTATATCATAGATATTGGTCCAGAAGGTGGAGATAAAGGTGGGCAAATTATTGCAACTGGGACCCCCGAGGAAGTCAGTAGAAATGAAAATAGTTATACTGGACAATACTTAGCAAAAGTCTTAGAAGAAGAACAAAATAGAAAGGATAAATTAAAATGAATATAGTAGATAACACAACACATTCAATAACATTAGCATTTGCATTAATTGCTTTAGCAACTGCGATTGTTCTATTTTATGTACCTATTTATAAGTATGTGAAAGAGAGAAATTTTGAAAAAGTAATTTTTAAAGAGAAAAAAATTTTCTATATTTTTTCTTACATTGCTTTGCTTATTTCGATGATCCTTTTTGCTATTCAATTTTATACAAATGTTGAAAATATTGATTTTATTGAAAATGATTTAGGAACACGCGTGGATTTATTGCATTCATTTATGATTTATGGAGGAGCTGTTCTCACTTCTTTAAGTCTTTTTGCAGTCGTTGTTTTGTTTATTCAATATTTTTATTTTGATTTAAGAGAGTCAAAAGAAAAGAAGAAATTGTTTTGGACTTTAATTGGTTCAGCCTTTGTTTTCGTAATATTTTTTATAATTACTATTGAAGGTAACGCACCTTATTTAAGATATCCTTTAGCTAATAGAATTTATATCGGGAGTAGTGGTATTAGACTTGTTACTGTCAATCTTGGTTATAATTGGAGCCCTATTCCAAGCAGTGATAGTTGGGGATTCAGCATTGCTTTTTATGCATTTTGCATACTTGGCGGTGGTGTAATCGTTTTCCTAATTGATTCATATAAAACGAAGATTTTGTATGACGAAAAGGGGTTACTAACAAATGTATTTTTAATTGGCTTTCCAACTGGAATTATTGGATGCAGAATTTGGTATGTAATTGGAAACTGGGAAAGAGATGGATTTAATAAAAATCCACTCAGAATTTTTGCAATTAATGAGGGTGGTTTAGCGATTATGGGCGCATCATTAGGCGTAATTTGTGGTGTAGCTTATCTTTTAATACTTAAATATAAAATGAAAAAACCACCATACACTAAGATGAATTATCTAACAGTAATAGATATTTGTGTTGCTTCAATGCTTTTTGCGCAATGCATTGGAAGATGGGGAAATTTCTTTAATAACGAAGTGCATGGTAATTTAGTTGATCAATCTACATGTAATTGGTTGCCAACTTTTATTAAAAATAATATGCATTTTTCAAGTTCAGATACAAATGGAAAGGCTTATAGTATCACAAATGCACTTTCTCTCATTAATAGCGGTAAAATTTATCTTCCTTTATTCTTAATCGAAGGAATCACAAATGCTATTGGCTATTTTGCTCTTGAACTTGGTATTAGAATTGGCTTTAAGAAGCTTTCAATTTCTAAAGATGGAACAAGTAAATGGTATAATTATGTTTTCCATTTTTTAGGATGTGATGGTACATGTTTAGGTTGGTATTTTATTTGGTATGGCTTAACTAGAGCAATTTTAGAGCCAATGAGATTTAGCGGTTATAATATGGGTAACAATAATCAATGGAGTTATTATAGTGCTTTTGTGATGATTGGAATTGGAGTTTTGATTATTGTTTTATTTGCAATTTGGCAATATTTTAGAGATCATGGAAAATTGATTTTAAAGGTTAAAGACGAAGAATAATTTTATGATAAAACTTATTGTATTTGATGTCGATGGAACATTAGTTGATACTGATGAAGTTATTTTGGCGACTTGGAAAGAATTAATTAGACTATATAAACCAAGTGATTATTTTTTAGATGACGATGTTATAAGGACTTTTAGTGGGCCACCTCTAAGAGATTCAATTAAAAGAGTTTTTCCGGAAATGGATCAAGAATTTATTTTTAAGGAATATAATCGTATTACTCCCAGATTATATAAAAGCAATATTAGAAAGTTTCATAATGTAATAGAAGTTTTAAATAGTTTCAAAGAAGATGGGTATGAACTAGCGGTTTTAACAAATAAAGATTCAAAAATGACTAGATATACACTTGAATTAGCAGGGATAGATAGTAATTTATTTAGCGCTATTATAACTGCAGATGATGTTAAAACACTTAAACCAAATCCTGAAGGATTATTGCGCATATTAAATAAACTCAATGTTGAGAATTTTGAAACAATAAGTGTGGGAGATACAGAATTTGATTATTATTGTGGAAAAAATGCAAATGTTAAAACAATCATGATGACAATGAAAAAGAGACCTTATGAAAGCAAAATATTTCCTTTAGCATTTTGTTCAAATTATAATGAGTTATATAAGGAAATAAAAAATTATGGTGATTAATAAAGACATTTTAATTGTTGGAGCGGGGCCAGCTGGAATTAGTGCAGCGATTTACTTATCTAGAAGTAAATATAGTTTTGTTTTGTTAGAAAAGGAAATGGTTGGAGGAAAATTAAATACAATCACTGATATAGATAATTATCCTGGTTTTGTTACAATTTCAGGGCCAAAATTAATTGAAAAATATAATGATCAACTTAAAGCCAGGGGCATTGAAGTTACTCATGATAATATTAAAAAAATTACTAAAGAAAATGATTTTTTCCAAGTTATTGCTGAAAAAAATACGTATATTGTAAAAGTTTTAATAATTGCTACAGGTTCCACAACTAAAAAATCAGGAGTAACTGGCGAAAAGCAATACCAAGGTCAAGGAATTTCATATTGTGCAGTTTGTGATGGTTTTTTCTATAGAAATAAAGACGTTCTTGTGTTTGCAAATGAAAGCAAAGGATACAAAGAAGCTTTGTATTTAGAAAAATTGGTCAATAAATTATACCTTGTTAACGATAATAATATAGATGATGTTGATGGAGACCTTGAAACATTAAAAAATTCAAAAAGAGTGGACTTCCTATATGGCTTTTCAATAAAAGAGTATTTTGGAGATGCTTTCGGATTGAGTGGTGTCATACTTGAAAATAGCAAAACCAAAAATGAACTTTCTATCAATGTATCGGGAGCTTTCCCATTTATAGGTGATATTCCTTCATCTTATTTTTTCAATTCCTTAAATTTAGTAATGTCTAATGGATATATTGATGTCGATAATAATTTTGAGACAAATGTTAAAGGTGTCTATGCAATTGGCGACATCGTTCATAAATCATTAAAACAAATTGTTACAGCTTCAAGTGATGGAGCAATTGCTGCAACAAGTGCAATTAGATATTTAAATTCTAAGAAATAATTACACTTAAAAGTGTATAATAGTAGTATGTCTACTGAAATAAGTTTTACACAGAGAATAAAAGAGGAGTTAATAGAACTTCCTTTCGATGAAATCAAGGCAAAATCAATCTTGAGCGCTTTTATTAGAAGTAGTGGAAGTCTTAATATTTCTGATAGAGAAACCAAGTTATTGTTGAAAACCGAAAATAATAAAGTTGCTAAATATATTTATAGTTTAATTAAGAACTTATTTCCTGAAATAAGTGTATCTTTTTCGTATAGAATAATGATGCAATTTAAGAAAACTACACAATATATAATTAATATAAATAGCGATATTGATAAAGTATTAAATGAACTAGAAATTGAT
>CAVKEL010000034.1:0-13095 GCA_963655445.1 Acutalibacteraceae bacterium
TCTTCTAGGTGATGAGTTTTTATTTAAGTTAGCTTTTAATAAAATATTCCATTATTTATAGATTTTTCTTAATATAAGAACTTCATGAAATGTTATAAAATAATATAAATTAGATGGAGAAAAAATATGAATATCGTTATTGAATTTACAAACAAAAATCAAAATATAAAAGAAATAAGCCAGGCAATAAAAATATTTTTAAAAAAGGATAAAAATAACACAACTTTTACTTTAATTGGGCCAAGCAATAATTTATATACAATAAATGATGAAAAAGCTATCACAATAATACATGAAGAAAACGAAGTAGAAGCAATTAATAAGGCTTTAGTTCTTTCAAAAGAAAAGAACAATGTTCTTATTTGCTTTAGTGCCATAAATGACGTAATTAAGATTGCTTCTGATATATTAGATTTTAAAACAAAAGAGAAAACTCTTGTAACAGGTGTAACTTTAAAAACTTTTAATTATAAAAAACCAGTTACATTAGTTAATGCTAATGAAACCAATAACGAAACATTTGAAGATATTAAAAACGCAATTAATTTATTTAATGACTATTTGAGTATTAAAAATAGAAATAAGCAAAAAACATATAAACTATTAGATTCAAATGATAAATTCACACATGATTTTAATGAGAAATTGTCGGATGATTCTGATTATGAAGGTATTCTTTCTCCTTCACAACTTTTAGATCCTAATTGTGATTTTATTGTTTCAAAAAGTTCATTCATCTCTGGTTTACTAGAAGGATTTAAATTATCTTTTGAAGCAACTCAAAAAATAAAAGATGATAAATTTAATGATACATTCTTAGTTAAAATTGGTAAAAAACTATATAGTCCAATCGAAGATCAAACAGCGAATACTTTAGATAAGAAAACAAGATCGCTTGGAACGATCTTGTTAGGGTATAACTTTCCAATTATTTTTGGAAAAGTGGATGATAATGTAAATGCTATTTTAAATATTTTTGAAACTTCTTTAAATTAATTAAAATATAACAACTTTAAAATAAATAAGTAAAAACACCAATAAAGCTTGTAAGACGGTATAAATAATACCAAAAATTAAATATAAATGTTTTGGATCATCGTCTCTTACATCTTGATAAATATTATATAGGAGTAATATTGGCCCACCAAAAAATATTGAGGTGGCAAGTATTTCTCCTTTTTTAAAACCTTCACCATCATTTCTAAGTCTTCTTATGTGTGAAATCATAACTAAATAATTAGTTAAAAATCCAAACATAATAATAACCACTAATATATAAAAACTAAATTGGAATGGCATAATTCTAATAAAAGGAAGAATGGGAGATTAACAAACATTCTTCCTTTTTCCCCTTCTATTTCTTCTTTAAATATTTAATTGAGTCTAAACAAACAGCAGCCATGATGATAATACCTTTGAAGATATATTGAATGTTGACATCAAAACCAAGATTGGTTAAGCAATAAGTCATACCAGCAAAGATAATAGTACCAATAACAGCACCTTTAATTTTTCCTACGCCACCAGAGAATGAAATTCCACCGATAACGCAAGCAGCGATCGCATCAAGTTCAGTACCAAATGCTGTATTTGGGTTAGCACTACCAACACGTGAACCTTCTAAGAAACCACCAAATCCATATAAGACACCAGCCATAATGAAGATTAAAAGTGTAACTTTGAAAACGGAAATACCACTAACACTTGCAGCTTCTGCGTTTCCACCAACAGCATACATATATTTTCCAAATTTGGTCTTGTTCCAAATGAACCAGACAATAGCAATAGCAACGATTGCGTAAATAATTAAATTAATGTTTCCATCACCATTGATTTGCTTTTTAATATCAAGATTCATATTGAAAGCTGAATTGTTGTTATATAAAACCATCATAATACCAAAGATCAAAAGTTGAGTTGATAATGTGGTAATAAATGGATGCATCTTAAATTTTGCAGTAAAGAAACCAGCAATTGATGAGAAAAATACACAAACAAATATACAAACAAGTAATGCAATAACTATTCTTGCTCCCCAACTAAGACCAGTAATATCTATTGAACCACCAAAGTTATCATAATAGACGTTATTTGCTAAGAGCATACATGCAAAACTTGCGGCCATACCAGTCATACGACCAATTGAAAGGTCAGTACCAGCAATTAAGATAAGACCTGCAACACCTAGTGAGAAGAACATCTTAGTTGATGATTGAGAAAGAATTCCTCTAATGTTGCTTTCAGTTAATAAGTTACCTTCTGATTTAATAATACAAGCAACGAAGAATGCAATAATAATGAAATATAATGCATTTCTGATCATGAAATCTTTAAATACAAAACTATAAACATAGGTTTTTCTCTTAAATTCTAAGCTTTCCATTAATGAATGGTGAGAATTTCTAACTCTACCTATATAGTTATATTTACTAAGGTAGCAATCATATAATTTTGTTTTTGCTTTATCAACTTTTTCGTTGTACTTAGCTTTAGCTTCATTAAGTTTTGAGCTATGTAAGATCTTTTCTGCTCTAACATCAATCTTATGAGCATTTTTCTCTTCTTTAGTAGCATTCGCATCTAAAGGTTTAATTGCTTCAAGTCTACGAAGATGATCAGCTTTTTCTTTTTCAACAGCAGCAGCATATTCTTCTTTAGCAACTAAGACTTCTTTATTTTTAACTTCTTTAGCTTCTAAATAAGCGGCTTTACCAACTTCTTCAGCTTTTGCAGCAGCCTTTTTCATTATAGCTTTAATTTTTTCTTTATTTTCAGCTTCAATTACTTTAGCTTGTTCAATTAATTGTTTATCATGAGCAATTAATTTATTTTTTGTTTCTTTATCAAGTTGCTTATTTAACTTATAATCACGGATTTCGTTTTTTAAAGCTAAAATTTTATTTTCTCCATCTTTTCTTAATTCTTGAAGTTCTTTCAAGTAATCTTCAAATTCAGGAGTTTCATATAATTCTTGTTCAGAAACTTTCATTTCTTTTTTCTTTTCCATGAGATGGCCTCCTATAAATTCTTTGCACAAAGTCGCATTAATTCTTCTTGATTCGTATCTTTAGTATTAACGATTCCTGCGACTTCGTAATTCGACATAACAACGATTCTATTTGTAACACCTAAAATTTCTGGCATTTCACTTGATACCATAATGATGCTCTTCCCTTCATTTGCTAAAAGGATCATAAGTTCATAAACTTGATACTTAGCCATGATATCAATACCACGAGTAGGCTCATCCATTAAGAATAAGTCAGGTTGTCTTTCAAGCCATTTACCAATAATGACTTTTTGTTGATTACCACCACTTAGTGCAGAAATTAAATCATCAGGACCATTACATTTAACATGTGTTAATTTAATTTCTCTTTTAGTAGCTTTGAGCATGTGTGTATCTGATAAGATTCCACCTTGCTTATATTTTTCAAGGTTAGTAATGCATGTATTAAAATTTAAAGTGCCAAGACCAAACATTCCATTTAATTTTCTTTCTTCAGTAATAAATGCGAAATTGTTGTCCATTGCTTCTTTTGGATTTTTAAATGCAATTCTTTTTCCTTTATATGTAATTTCACCTTCAGACATTGTTCTAGCGCCGAATAAAGTTTCTAAAAGTTCGCTTCTTCCTGCACCAACAAGTCCATAAATACCTAAAATTTCACCTTTTCTAACGTCAAAAGAGACATTTTTAAGGTGTGGTTTATATTTTGTGGATAAATTTTTAACTGTTAAAACTACATCACCTGGTTTATTTGTTAATGGTGGGAAACGATTTTCCAAGCTACGTCCTACCATTGCTTTAACAAGTTCATCAAGATTTGTATCATTAACAGGTTTATCTAAAGTAACTTGTCCATCACGCAAAATTACAACTTCATCACATAATTCAAAAATTTCATCCATTTTATGCGAGATGAAAATAAAGCTGATACCTTTTGCTCTTAAATCACGTAAAATCTTAAATAATCTTTTAACTTCACGTTCAGAAAGAGAACTTGTAGGTTCATCTAAAACAATTAATTTTGCGTTATAACTAACTGATTTGGCAATTTCAACCATTTGTCTTTGAGAAACTGACATTGTTCTCATAATGGTTTTTGGATTAATATCCATATCTAAATCAGCAAAAATTTGTCGGCATTTAGCATACATTAAACCATCGTTTACTAATCCCGCTGTACCAATATATCTCCCTAAAAACATATTATCTGCAACTGTTCTATCAAGACATTGATTAAGTTCTTGGTGAACCATTGCAATACCATTTTCTAATGCTTCTTTAGGGCCAGAAAATGAAACACTTTTCCCATCAAATAAAATAGAACCCGAGTCCATTGAATAAATCCCAAATAAACATTTCATCATTGTGGATTTACCAGCACCATTTTCTCCCATAAGACCTAAAATAGTCCCTGGTTTAACTTTTAAATCAATACCACGTAAAACCTGGTTTTTGCCGAAGGATTTGGATAAACCATTAATCTCTAATATATAATTTGCGTCCATTATACCCTTCCTCCATATTTACTTCTTTCAAGTAAATAAATACTCAATAGAGGCCCGAACAAATTGTTGGGCCTCTAAATTATTCCTATAAACTAAATTTATTTAGCGGCATCTTTGAGCCAATCAACGATCATTTGACCTTGTAATTGACCACCTTGATTTGCATCGAAACCGACATAATAGATATATTTGAATCTCTTATCTTTCATGACTGTTTGATCAACTGTTCCATCAGCATTTGTACCTTGTCTATTCCAGAAGACGACTGGGACACTGGTTGGATTTGCTTCGGTTGCACCGGTCTTCTTAGCAATTTCTTCTAAGTAAGTTTCGGTAGCGGTTGTCTTAATCATATTAATGATATAAGCCTTATAATCATTGGTTGCAGCTTGTAATTTATCTAAAACTGTAGCTTCTGATGTACCATCACCTTGAGTTGCAGTAACTTCAAAGTTGAATTTATCTGCATATAATTCAAATAATGGTTTCATTGTTGAATTCAAGAATGTATCAGATTGTGAATAGTAGTTCATCCAAACTTTTGCTTTTTCTGATGTTCCTTTATTAACGCCAGTATCTAATAAATCTTTTGGTTGTTTTCCTAAGTAATCAGCAACATTATCTTTTGTAATAGCAAAGTTATTAACTAACATTGATTTATCATCTGAATGGAAGTTGTATTCTGATGAAATTTGTCCATAACCTTTTGAGCTCTTTGTTGAGAAACCTTCTTTAACAACGGCATCTGCATCTAAACCATCGATACCATTACGTGCGACCATGAAGATACCTGCAGCTTGAGCACTTGCGTTTTGGTTAATTGTTCCATGAGTTTTGCCTGAGCTAATGTATTCAAGCATATCGGCGTTGCTATCATATCCGAAAATTGGCATTCCGCTAATCCAGTTTGAAGCACCGATTGCACCAACTGACATACCATCATTATTTGAAACAAAGAAATCAATTTCATTTCCATAACCTGTCTTTGTAGCATGTTTATTAATCCATGTTTCAGCAGTATTGGTTGCAGTTTGTTGATCCCAAGTTGCACCACCAGTACTCTTTTGTTCTGCGTGTTCAATTTCAACAACTTTGTAGGTCTTTCCACCAATTGTTAATTTTCCTTCTACTGGATCTTCAGAGTTAGGATTGGTTTTCTTGGTTCCACGAGTACCTAAAGCATCACGGATACCTGCAGTACGAGCAGCACTATCATTGTGGTCGATTTGGCCGATTAAAAGAGCATAATTTAAAACGCCATCTTCTGTAGCAGCGCTATAGCTCCATTCTTTGGCAACATTTCCTCCGCAGCTAGCAACAAACAATGCGGTTGCAGCCAAGGCAAGAGTTGGAATTAATCTTTTTTTCATTATATATATTTCCTCCTATAATTCCCGTTGCAATTTAATAAAGAAATATCTCGACGATAATTTCTAATTGCACAATTACTATAGAATGAAAGCGCTTTCAAATTGAATTGAAAAATCTACATTAATTTCTAAAAAATCTCTACTCTTTAACATTAATTATCTATATTGTCAAAAGTGATTGCTCTTCCTTTAACGTAAATTTTATGCCCAGTATCGAACAACTTATCATCTATCTCTTCATTATTAATAATTTTTGTTGTTAACTCTAAAATCTTCTCAGCTTGTTTTTGTGCATCATTTAAAATTGTTCCATACATTAAATGTTCTCTAATTGCTTGTCTTGCAACCTCTGTAGCGTCAACACCAACTATTTGAATTGGTTGTTCAAAAACTGAATCTATATCCTTAGAAAAAATGTTATTTTCTAATAAATAGTCTATCGCGCCTAAAGCCATATCATCGTTATTTGAAATTATTAATTCAATTTCATTACCATATTCATTATACATGGAAGAAAATGATTCTTTAGCTGTATCCCTTTGCCAATTACAATATGAACTAGTTAAAAGTTCAGTTTTATATCCCATAGAATTTAAAGATTCAACACTATACTTAGTTCTAGTCTCCATATCTTGATGTCCTTGTTCGCCTTTCAGCATAACAAATTGAATAACACCATCGCCATTTTTATCGAATTTTTTATTTAAATCATTTGGGTTCCCAAAAATATTAGAAATCATTTCACTTTGCAAATATGCCTCACTTTTACAATCGCTTCCTACGTAATAATAATGTCCGGTTGAGGGTAAGTCTCTATCTAAAGGCTCTCTATTAAAGAAAATAATAGGCGTATTATTTCTTTTTGCTTTTTCTATAATTGCTGAATCAGCTAAACGATCAACCGTATTTAAAATCAAAGCATCATTTAATTTGCTTTCAATTTCTCCTGTTATTTGTTCGTTTTGCAAAGATTGTGATCTATTTGCATCATATTTGTTAACGTTAATATTTGCATTCTTAAAAACATCATCTAAATAACCAACTGTTGTTTGAATAAAGGTATCATCACTAGTGTATATAAAAAGCGACACTTGATTACTCTTTGGACTGCAACCACCTAACAAAAATAAACTCAAAAATAGAAAACTGAATAACTTATTTTTCTTCATTATTTAAAGCCCCTTCTACTGGAATTAATATGGAAATCTTTGTTTCTACATCAAGTTCAGATTCAATTAAAAGATCAGCTTTTTCGCCATAATAAATTTTCAAACGCTCATAAACATTTTTGAGCCCAACTCCATTATGAGCATTCTTATCGTTAAAAGATTGATAAATTTCCTCGATCTTTTTTGGTAATATTCCACAGCCGTTATCAATTACTTCTAAATGAATAAATTTATCTCTAAGGTATCCATTAATTTTTATTAACCCTGATCTAAAATTCATCTCGCTAATCCCGTGCACAATTGCATTTTCTATGATTGGCTGAAGAATTAATTTAATAACATAATATTTATGCAATTCTTCATTAACATTTATGTCAAAGTTGAAATTATCACCAAACTTTATTTTTTGAATTTGCAAATAATATTTTGCATGTTCAATTTCTTTATCAATAGGAATAATTGTTTTACCTTTTGAAACAGAAATTCTAAAAAATTTGGACAAAGCAACAATCATTTGTACGGCTTTTTCATTATCATTTTTGTCTATTAAATAGATTATTGAATCGAATGTGTTATATAAAAAATGAGGATTAATTTGATTTTGTAAAGCCTTCAATTCTGACTTCCTTTGTTCTTCTTTTTCGTCTAAAACTTGTTGCATTAAAGTCTTAATTCTTTTCATCATTTGGTTAAATGAATTCCCAAGGTTTTGAATTTCTTTATTTCCACCAGCATGGAAGTCTTGATCAACGTTATAGTCAAAATTTTCAACCTTAATCATCTCTTTTTGAAGTTTAATTATTGGATTCACGATGGAATTAGCTAAAATAACCATAAAAAGAACAAAAACTAAAATAACAAACACTGTTGCAGTGGATACATTCCACATAAAATTATTAAGAGTCGAATTTAAAGTTTCGTTGTTGGATAAAATAGCAACTCTCCATGTTGTATTTGTAATAGTTGAAGCAAATAAAATATACTCTCTATCGAGTTTAATTTGTTTAACTCCCATAACTAATTCTTTAATGACAGCTGTTTCTTGTTCGTTTACTTTAAAATTGGAAGCATAAACAATATTGTAATCCCTATCATAAATTGTAATGTGACCGCCTTCGCCAAGATCAGTTTGTGCTATCAAATTAACAATCTTATTAAAATCAAAATCTATTTTTAAAACACCATTATTAACCCCTTTATTAAAACTAATGTATTTTGAAAGCGTAAATTCAAAAACGCTTCCAGTATATTCCACACGTGAAAAAATATTAATGAGAGGATTCCTTTTAGCATCTTGTAACCATATATCATCAGATATTTTTGATGGCGAATATCTTGTATTAGTTACGACACTATTTCCATCAGTATCATAAATAGACATATTTAAGATTTCGCTTTTTAGGTTCATGACCTCATCAAAATAAGAAGTCATTTTTACCTTCTCATCATCATTATTTAAATCTATATTATCTATCTTTGATTGTACATTTTGACTAATAGCTATAACTCCTTCAAAATAGGTATCATAATTGGATAAAACTTGTTGAGACATTGTCTTAACTTGATTCATTGTCAACTGTGTTATCTGATTTGAATACGTAAATGATGCAATTATTGAAATAGCTACACTAAAAAATACAAAAAGTACTGTTGCTGGAACAACAAGTTCAAACTTTAAAGAAATACGTTTATTGGTTTTTGTTTTTGTACTCAAGTGGGCTCACTCCATAATATTTTTTAAAACAATGGCTGAAATAATAAGGATCATCATATCCAACAGCCGAAGCAATTGTTAAAAGTTTATTATTTCCATCTGCTAATAATATTTTAGCCTTTTCCATTCGAATATCGGTTAAATATTTTGTAAAAGATGAATTATTTTTCTTAAAGATTGCACTAATGTATGATACTGAGTAACAAAGTTCATTTGCGACATCTTCTAAACTCAATGATGAATTTGAATAATTATTATCAATAAATTTCTTTATTTGATCAAAGGAACTTTGAACACCATCAGCACGACTTGATTCATTGATGTTTATAATTTTATCAATTAAGTTATCAAAGAAATCTTTAATTGAATCAATCGTTTTAAGCGAATATATTGTTTTGATTAATTCAGTATGACGCATATATTCGTTATACAATTTTGATAAATCAACACATGATTTTAAAGTTGCATCAAAAATATTTCCAAGAATAAAATCATAGGAATCTTTATAGTATTTTGTAGAAATTTGGTCAATAATTCTATGAATATATTAGCTTTTGCTTTTTCAGTTTTCCCATAAAGAATTTCATAACTTATTGCCTTATATTCATTTTCATCAACTTTTCCAATTTGATGGCTCTTTATGTTTTCTAAATCTTCAAAAACCATAACTAAATTTGTACCGACAACAGTTCTATATTCAAGACATCTTTTAGCATGTCGGAACATTTTTCGATAATTAACTTCACTTTTTTTCATTAAATCAGAAATGCCACAAGATACACTAATATTCGCTATCTTCATAAGTCTTGCATTTATGGTCTTTATTTTGTCAACAATGATTTCTCTATCTAATTGTTCACTTGAAACACAAAGTGCAACAAATTGTGATTCATGAATGAAAGTATAGAATTTAAATAATTCTTTAAATTCTTCTTCAAAATATTTAGAAACTAATACTCTAAAATATTCGTTTTTGTCATATGATAAACTCTCATCTTCCTGATCATTATCAAAAATAGCGATAAATTGGTACTCAAAATCAAGATTGATACCATCATTGTCAAGTTTGGCTTTAAAGCTTTCACTTATGGTTTTTAATTGAATGAGACTAGATAAATCATCTTCTTGCATTAAAGATAAATTTTCCAATACTTGCTTTTTCAGATTTGTCTCATTTTGGTCTGCATTAACTACTTTTTCAGTTTCGTTTTTAGCTTTATAAATAACTTCTTTTAATTCTTCAAAACTTATAGGCTTAGTTAAATAGCCAACGACTCTTAAATCAATTGCTTGTTTTGCAAATTCAAAAGAATCATAACCAGATATGATTATAGATTGTAGTAAAGGAACTTCAAATTTTGCTTGTTTAATCAAATTAATACCATCAATATATGGCATTTTAATATCTGTAATTAATAAATCGGGTTGTAATTTTTCTATACCTAAAAGAGCATCATAACCATTTTCAAATGAACCAACGACTTCAAAATCGCTATCTAATTTTTTAAGTAAAGATAGCAATCTTTCTCTAACAATACTTTCATCATCAGCAATAACAATTTTATACATGATTATAATCCTTAATTTTATTATATAGAACTAATATCTTTTAATGTTAATAGGATATAAGAAATAAATCAAAGCGAAGGCAGTACTTGTTAAAGATAATAATACTCTAATGATGTAAGTTATCATCTTAGCGACTCCACTAGTTCCTAATTCTCCAGCATTTGCAACTAATACTTTTATTGCATCAATTGTTGTAAAGATCAAACTAATAGAAGTTAAAATAGCAAGAACAAACATAATGGTTCCAAAAACAATTAATGCTGTTGTGTAATTTTTTCTTCTTTCTTTATTATTTAAAACTAAAATAACAAAGTAAACTATTCCTAAAATCATTCCTATTGATAATAAATAAAATTGAGGATCTCCCCAATCTATAAATAAACTTGTAATATTATCAATTAATTGGAAAATTGCAGGAATAACATAAGAACTAATCAATAAAATGCAAATTCCTAAATAAATGAATGCAGAATTAGTTCTGCCTCTAGCAAAATAACTGCAAACAATTAAATAAAAAATGATATTGATAGCATAATTTATTAAAGAGACTACAAAATATCCTTGACGAATAGAATTAGTTGCAACTTCTAAAATAAGTTCTACTAAAAGTAATACGACATAGATTGTTGAAAGAACCATACCTATAGTTCCTATTGAATAGCTTGTTGATAATTTTTTCTTCGACATATTTAACCTCTTACCTTTAAAATCAAATTACAAATATAATAAACTATAAACAAATCATTTACATTAAAAACTATTGACTTTAACAACATCTTTTGCCATATTTCAAGTATCGTGACTTGTTAAATAAAGAAAGGAGAATCTATGGAAAAAGTCCAAAACAATATCCTTGAAGGAAATGTTTTTAAAGCTTTTATTAAGTTTTCATTACCAATTCTTTTTGCTTTAATTTTACAAGCTTTATATGGCGTTGTTGATCTTTGGACTGTTGGTAGATTTTCATCTACTGCAGATATTTCTGCAGTTGCAATTGGCAGTCAAACTATTCTAATTATAACTGGTTTTTTAACGGGCCTTGCAACTGGTGTTACGGTAGTTTTGGGAAAGAAAATAGGTGAGCAAGATTACAAAGGCGCATTAAAAACTATAATCTCAAGCATTATTCTTTTCATAATTCTTGGTTTATCGATGAGTGTTTTAATGTTTTTTCTTGCAAAACCAATTGCTATATTGATGAACACACCAGAAGCTGCATTAGAACCAACAATAAAATATATCCAAATATGCGGAGGTGGAATTATTTGCATTGCTTCATATAATTTATTAAGTGCTATTTTTAGAGGATTAGGCGATTCAAAATCTCCACTATTATTCGTTTTCATAGCTGCTATTATTAATATAATTGGTGACCTCGTTTTAATATATTCTTTTAAATTAGGTGCAACTGGTGCAGCAATAGCCACTGTTGCTTCTCAAGGAATTAGCGTACTTTTATCTTTAGTATATTTTAAATTTAAAAAGCTTCCATTTTCATTTAAGAAAGAAGATTCTAAAGTTGATAAAGTGTCGTTAAAATCAATTATTAAAGTTGGACTTCCAGTCGGATTTCAAGATTTTTGTAGTGAAATTTCATATCTTTTATTATTCGCTTTTGTAAATGTTTTGGGCTTGACGGCATCTGCTGGTGTAGGAATTGCAGAAAAAGTAGTTATTTTTGTTTTATTAATTCCTAATACATTTATGCAATCTATTTCAGCAATGGTTGCCCAAAATATCGGTGCAAACAATTTAAAAAGAGCTGATAAAATATTAAATGTTGGATTGATTTTAGCTGTAATATTAGGAGCAATTGTTTCTTCTATTGTGTTTTTATTCGGAGAAAGCTTATCAACAATTTTTATTGATAAGACCATAGAAAATGCAACCGAGACCATAAAAGATTCAGGAACATTTTTAAAAGCAACATCAATTGAATGCTTTATATTTTGTATAGCTTATTGTTTTATGGGTTATTTAAATGGAAGAGGCAAAACACAATTCGTAATGATACAAGGGTTATGTGCTATTTTCTTAGTTAAGATTCCATATCTATATTTAGCAACTTATGTAATGGAACCAAACTTATTTAATATTGGTTTGGCGCTTGTTTTCTCAGCTTTATTTTCATTAATTGTATGTTTAATTTATTTCATCATTTTTAAATATAAAGAAAACAATCCCAAAACATTGGGTGATAATTAATGTAAATCATATATTCATTCTTTTCCCTAAGCATCAAAAATGATTAAAAAATTCCTTTTTATTATAATTTCTTTGTTAAAGGAGAATTTATAAAATGGAAAAAATTTTAGACTTAGATAAAAAGATATTACAACTAGTAAAAGAATATCCAGAAGTTAAGGAAATAATGATAGAACTTGGATTTAAAGATATTGTAAAGCCTTTTGCTCTTGAAACTATGGGTAGACATATGACACTTAAAAAAGGAAGCAAAGTTAAAGAAATTCCAATAGACAAAATTATTAAGACTTTTGAAGATCATGGATTTAAGGTTATAGATAAAGAAATGGAAAATAAAACAATTAAAGAGCCTAAAACCAAAGAAGAATTGTTAAAATCATATATTGAAAGACTTAATAATGGTGAAGATTTAGAAAGTGTTCGTAACGAATTTGTTAAAAATTTCGAACATGTTTCAGTTCATGACATTATCAATGTCGAACAAAACATGATTGATAATGGAACTGATGTTAATGATGTTCAAAAATTATGCGATTTACATAGTGCTTTATTT
>CAVKEL010000035.1:0-4686 GCA_963655445.1 Acutalibacteraceae bacterium
CTTCAATACAATCTTCAAAAGCTTTTAATATTTTGGTTTTTTCTTCATCTTTATTAACAATAAGTGGCATATTTTAACTCTTTTTGAAAATTATATTTTTTAAATAATCAAATAACAAGAAAAAAATTGCAAAAAGTTATTGATTTCTAAAAATAGCAAATATATTATATTTACCAAGTGGTAAATAAAAAAAAGAGGAATAGTTATGAGCGAAAAACAAATTGTAAATAATTTAAGTAAAAAAATTGATAAAAAAACAAAAAAGATAATGTTTATATTAGCTTTTATTATATTAGCATCTATTTTGATGCATGATGGCGATCATATAAGACAAGCCATTAATTGGGGTTACAGCATTCCATTTGCACTTTTGGTTTTAAATTTAGTTGTATATTTATTGCCAGTAGTTTCAATTTTTCTTATTAAAACTGAAAGAATCAGTTGTACATTAGTTACAGGAATTGCAGGAATAGTTACAACTGCAGGTTTTTTAATTATTCATCTTTGTGGAGCTTTTTCAGGACTTTGGGGTGTTTGGAATTATTCATATTTTGAACTAATTAAAGGTGTTACATATAATGGTGTATTTTATCAAGGAGTCGATGTTATTAGTTGGATTTTCCTTTTTGAAGTTCCTGCATTATGTTTACCTTGCTCTATTATTTCGTTTATTCAATTCTTTAAACTCAAAAAGGCTAGTAAAGAAATAAATGAAAATTAATCTTACGATTTATGGAATAGATTGTGCTGCTTGTTCAAGGCAAATCAAAACTATTTTTGAAAAATATCCAGATATTTACAATATAAAGGTTAACTATAATTCTTCTAGTGTTTATTTTGAAACAAATGACATTCCTGACTTTAAAAAAATTGAAAAAAGTTTAAAAATATATGGATATTCACTTGTTAAAAGTAAAGTAGTAATTAAAACTGATATTACAAAGTTTAATAATAAAAAAGAAGAAATTTTCAAAGAAATTTCTTATTTTAGCAATTATGAAATTAATAATAATGAAGTAATTTTATATTTTTATTTACTCGATTCAAATTTAAATAAACTTATTAAGACATTCAAGGATAATAATATCAATATAGAAATAGTTAAAAAAGAATCAAGTAATGATGAGGTTTTAGCTAAAAATCAAGTAAATATTTTGACTAAACTTGTTGTTTCATTATTTTTAACTATTCCATTATTATGGAATCCAAGCCCAATTTTGCAATTTATATTGGCAACAATAATTTTGCTTTATCCAGCAAGTTATTTCTTTAAAGGTGCTATTAAAATTTTCCATGGTAACTTAAATATGGATTTTTTAATTACTCTATCTTCTTTATTGGTTTATGGGTATAGTTCATACTTGGCTTTTACTTCAACAGAAGATATAAAATTATATTTTTTATGTGAAGGGGTTTTGATTACATTGGTCTTGTTTGGCAGATATTTAGAGGTTGTTGCAAAAGGAGAAGCAGAGAGATCTTTAAGTGGATTTGCAAACTTAATACCAAGAAAATGCACTTTATATAAAGACAATAATGAGTTTAAAAAAGATATTGATGAAGTAAATATTAAAGATATTTTAATTATTAAAACTGGAGAAAGAATTCCAATTGATGGGAAAATAATTAAAGGTGATGCATTAATCGATGAATCAATTATTACTGGAGAAAGTGAATTTATTAATAAAACAATTAATGATGAAGTAATCGGTGGAACTTTGCTTAAAAAAGGAGATATTTTAATTGAAGTTACCCATATTGGCGATGAAACAGTTGTCAATAAAATGATTGAAATTGTTAAAAACTCTCAATTATTTAATTCAAATTATAAAAAAATAGCTGATAAAATTATTATTTATTTCATCCCTTCAGTTATAGCGATATCAATTTTGACTTTTTCAATTTGGTACTTTTTTGTTGATGCTTATAATCTAGAAAACGCTTTACTTTCAAGTATTGGAGTATTAGTCGTATCTTGCCCATGTGCTTTAGGCCTTGCAATTCCAACAAGTTTAATGGTTGGTTTTGGAAGGGCTAGTGAACTTGGTATATTATTTAAAAATGGTGAAACAATCGAGAAAACTAAGAAAATTAAAACAATAGTTTTTGATAAAACAGGAACTTTAACTTATGGTGGTGAATCTGAAAAAAGGAATGAAATTAGAGAAGGCGTAAAAGAGACAATTGAGAGATTAAGCAAAAAATATAAGATTGTTATGATTAGTGGAGATAAGAAAGATATTGCCTTAAATATCGCTAAAAATATTGGTATTAATGAAGTTTATTATGAAATTAAAGCAATAAATAAAGCAGATATAATTGAAAAACTAAAAAATGAAGGACCTGTATTAATGGTTGGTGATGGGGTTAACGATGCACCAGCAATGTCCAAAAGCGATATATCTATTTCAATTCAAAATGCAACCCAAATTGCTAAAGACACAGCAGATATAATTATTTTAAAAGATGACATTAAAAAAGTTGATTCAGTCTTTGAAATTTCATCTAAGATAATGAAAAATATCTACATAAATTTGATATGGGCTCTTATTTATAACTTAATTGCTATACCTTTAGCAGCGTGTGGTTTAATTAATCCATCGATTGCGAGTGCTGCTATGTCTTTTTCTTCAATTGCAGTAATATTAAATTCTTTATCATTAAAGAAAATTAAGGAATAATTATGAATGAATCTATATTTGAAAGTCATATCGATGGATTACTTTGCAAAGAATGTGAAGATATTTTATTAAATCATTTATTATTTAAAAGGGGCATTATAAATGCTGAATGTTCTTATTTTAAAGCAAAAGTTTCAATTAAATACGATAACGAAATTATAAGTGAAGATCAAATTAAATCTTATTTAAATAGTATAGGGTTTCCTTGTGTATCAAACTCATTTAAAGGAAAAATATTTGATCTAGTATCTATAATTTTGATAATTGGATTATTTTTACTAATTAGATTTATTAATTTGCCATTCATTCCGAAAGCAGATAATGGAACTAGTTATTTGGGATTATTTTTTATAGGTCTTGTAAGTGGAACGCATTGTATTGTAATGTGTGGTGGAATTATGCTATCTAGAACTAGCGTCAAGAAAATAGATGATAAAAAGAAAGATATAAAAAAGAATTTCTTTAATATTCTTTTATATAATTTTGGTCGAGTTTTAACTTCATCTTTATTGGGATTTCTTTTTGGCTTAATTGGAAAATATATTATTTTTACAGTTAAAATAAAAAGTATGATTTTTACTTTAACAGGAATATACATCTTATTGATGGCTTTAGGAATGTGGGGTGTGCCTTTAATTAGAAAAGTACAATATGGTATCCCTTCTTTGTGCGATTTAAAAAAGAAAAACAATTTCTTTAAGTCGATTGGCCCTATTTTAGGCGGTGTATTTACTGCATTTTTACCTTGTGCAACATCAAATTCAATGTGGTTAATTGCTGTATCATCTGGTAGCGCCATGAATGGATTTTTAACGATGCTATGCTGGGCATTGGGAACTGTTCCATTTATGATTGTTTTTGGAATTTTTTCATCATTAATTTCATTTAAAAAAGAATTTTTAATGATTAGGGCAAATATAATTTTGATGACAACATTGGGATTAAATCTAATTTATTTAGGGCTTCAATTAGTAATAAATTGATTTAGTAATTTAATGTCATAGATGATTTTATTTGTAATAAATCGAGTGAAATTCATTTATGATACTAAAAAATTCTTACTTTTGGCGATTAAATTCGTATAAAGCTATACTTACAGCGTTTGTAATATTTAAAGAATCTATATCTTTTGAATGTTTAATAATAATTGAATTTTCATCTAAATATGAATCATCTAAACCAGTTGCTTCATTTCCAAAAGCAAGTGTAGAAAGACCTTTTTTAAATTTAAATGTTTGAAGTTCATTTTTGGCTTTAAGCATAAAAGCGTATAAAGTATGATTGTCATACTTGCTCTTATAATTATTCACAGATGAAAAATACTCGATGTTTACACTAAAAATTGATCCCATTGATGCTCTTACGCATTTTGGATCAAAATAATCAACTCCTGGTTTAATAATAGCAATATTTTTAATTCCAAACCCTAAAGATGATCTAATAATTGTTCCTAAATTACCCATATTCGATGGATTGTCTAGTAATAAATGATCCCCATCTTTATCTAATTCATCTTTATATTTTTTAAATATTCCAATAACATAACAATTTTCCTTTGGAGATAATTTATTAATTAACTTATCGTTTTTTAAATATGGTTTATTTAATAATTTCAAAATCATTTCTTTAACTTCTTTATTATCAAAAGAAGTATGAATATAAACATCAATTACTTCTTTATTATGATTTTTTAATAGTTCAATTGTAGGGAATGCACCTAATGTATAACTGTATTCAAATTCTTTTTTATAACTTTTAATTTCCATATCAAATATTATAGTATAAAGACCTTGATTTTTTGAGTATAATATTTGTACTGCCCTAATAGCTCAACTGGATAGAGTACTTGACTTCGAATCAAGGGGTTGCGAGTTCGAGTCCTGCTTAGGGCACCAATTTAAAAAACAGGATTGATATAGAGAATATCAGTCTTTTTTTATTTCTAATCTAAAAAGGACTAATTGAAAATATTAACTAAATATAACGAAAAACCTATAATTGCCCA
>CAVKEL010000036.1:0-25817 GCA_963655445.1 Acutalibacteraceae bacterium
TAATTCAGCGGATGTTAGTGATTATACGCTCAAAGTTAACGCTTCAAAGTATGGCGTTATTGATGAGACAACATTTATAAATGGTGTTGATAAAGTGCCTTCATGTCTTGATTTTACAAAAGCTTCCAAGTTAAACCCAAAATTAAATTTTATTGAGAAGAATTTGTTTGTTAAAACGATTGATCATACATTTATTTTCGATGATGTTATCACAAATAAACCACAAGTGGTTTTAAAAAATAAAGACTGCAAAATAAGTTTATTTACAGACTATCCAGCAGTTAATATTTTCTGTGATAACTTTAGAACCCCTATTAAATTTACTCAATTTGATGAAATAGATAGTGCAAGAAGAGCTCTTGCTCTTGAACCACAACTTTTTAATTATGATATAGATTCATTAAAAATTAGAAAAGGAGATAAGTATAAGCACTTTATTCTTTTAAAGATTAAAGATCTTAGAAAATAATTATGATTGCTGAAACTATTAATCAATTAATTGCCTATGCAAAAATTCATCTAGGAATGAAAGATGAAGATTCTTTCTATTTTAAGAATATGCTTTTAGGTGAATTAAAAGTTGCTAAGCCAAGTGAAGAAGAAGTTGATATCAAAAAGATTTCTCAAATGAAAGTTCCTGATCTATTTATTGATCAAATTCAAGAATATTTAATAAATGAATTAAAATATTCTGAACACGAGGCCGAACTATTTGCTACGAAATTAATGGGTTTTATTACTCCTATTCCTTCAGTTGTTACACATAATTTTGAGGAATTAGAAAAAGAAAATGATAGAAAAGCTTTAGATTATCTTTATGATTTATCAATTAAAAACAATTATGTGGCTAAAACAAAAATTGATAGAAATTTGTTATGGGAATCTAATTTTGAAGATAAGAATATTGAAATAAGTGTTAACCTTTCAAAACCAGAAAAAAATAATAAGGATATCGCAAAACTCATTGCCAAAACTTCAAGTACTGAAGAAAAGTATCCAAAGTGTTTACTTTGCTATGAAAATTTAGGTTTTTATGGAAATGATAAACATCCAGCAAGAGAGAATATTAGATTAATTCCTTTAAAACTTAATGGCGAAAATTGGTATTTACAATATTCCCCATATGGATACTTTAATATGCATTGTATTGTTTTAAAGGGAACTCATTCCAATATGGTTATTGATAGAGGTACATTTATTTCACTTTGCGATTTTGTAGATAGATTTCCTTCTTTCTTTATTGGAAGTAATGCCGATTTACCTATTGTTGGCGGTTCAATTTTGAACCATGAACATTTCCAAGGCGGCGAACATCTTCTTCCAATTATGAGACAAATTCCATCTAAAGAATATAAACTTACAAGATTTAACGATTGTAAATTATATAAACTTAATTGGTATAACACTTGCTTAATGATTGAGAGCGAAAATAGAGAACAAATGATTAATCTTGCAAGTGAGATTTTAGCAACTTGGAGAAATTATTCTGATGCTGAAAACGATGTTATTGCTGTTGATGAACAAGGAAAGCATAACACAATAACTCCTTCCGTAAGAAAAGTAGGCAATAAATATTTTATGTATCTAATTTTAAGGAATAATAGATGCAATAAAGAATATCCTGATGGAATTTTCCATGCACATCCTGAATATCATATGATTAAAAAAGAAGGTATTGGTATTATTGAAGCTATGGGTTTATTTATTTTACCAGCAAGACTTGTTAGACAAAGTGGCGAAATTCAAGATGTTTTATTAAAGAATTATAGTGATGAAGAAATTGTCAAAGCTTATGCTGACTTAGAACAATTCTTGCCAATGATTCATAGTTTAAAAAAGGACTATAGCAAACTTTTGATTAAAGAGAAAATTAAAGAATATATCAATAATGTTTGCAAAGGTATTCTTGAAAACACTGCTGTTTTTAAAAATGATTATAATGGCAGTCTAGGCTTAGACAAATTTATTGGAGGAATGCATTTATGATAAAAGAATTCGACTTAATTGAAAGATTCAATGAAGTTTATAAAGAAGAACCAAGTTATTACATTGATACTGGTGGAAGATTTGAAATAATTGGTAATCATACTGATCATAATCATGGACTATGTTTGGTCGCAAATTGTTCATTAAGAGTTAAGGCTGTTTTAAATAAAAATCCAGATATGGTCCGTATTAAATCACATGGTTATCCTTTCATGGTTTTTGACTTGCAAGATTTAGAAGTTAAGGAATCAGATAAAAATACATCTTTAGGGTTATGTAAGGGGATTTTATTTAAACTTAAAGAACAAGGATATCAAGTTGGTGGATTTGATGCGGTTATTGATAGTGAAATTCCATTTGGCGCAGGTGTTTCAAGCTCTGCTGCAATTGAATCTTTATTTGGTTA
Organism: Acutalibacteraceae bacterium; assembly: GCA_963655445.1. Lineage (GTDB taxonomy): Bacteria > Bacillota_I > Bacilli_A > RFN20 > CAG-826 > Onthovivens. The sequence goes on from CAVKEL010000036.1 coordinate 2,393, forward strand.
TATAATTTCTTATTTATATAATGATGGAAAGATTTCTCCAATGGTAATTGCAAAAGATGGGCAATTTAGCGAGAATCATTATTTTGGGAAACCATGTGGTCTTTTAGACCAAATAGGAACCAGTTTTGGAAATTGTAACTTTATAGATTTTAAAAATATTGATGATCCAATTGTTGAAACTTTAGATTTTGAGTTGCCTTTGACTTTGTATTTAATAAAATCTGCCGGAAATCATAGTAATTTAACTCCTTTATATGCTGCAATTCCTAATTCAATGTATGAAGTAGCAGAAAAACTTGAAGGCAAACATTTCTTAAGAGATGTTAATTCTGTGGATATTTATGAAAAAATTGAAAAATTAGATTGTCCAGATGAAGTTAAAAGAAAAGCAAAGCATTTCTTCCTTGAAAATAACAACGTCAAGTATGCAAAAGAAGCGGTTGAATCAAATAATATTGAAGACTTCTTAGGTGCTATAAGAAATTCACAACATAGTAGCAAAGTAAATTTAGAAAATACTTTCGTTAAAGGCGAATATGAAGATTCCATGCAAAATATTGTTGATGATGTAGACAAATTCTTAGGGAAAAATGGAGCAATCCGTATTCATGGCGGTGGTTTTAAAGGAACTTGTTTAGCTTTTGTTAAGAATAGTTTTGTTGATAAATTTGATGAATATTTAAGCGAACATTATTCAAATGATAGATATTTTAAAGTTCATATTAGCAATTCAGCTGTGAATTTTAAGAAATTAAAATAACTATTTTAATTATTAAATTTGCATAGTATTATATGCAACGTGCTCGAGTGTCTTCCCATGACTAACCACTCGTAAAATTAAACAGGGGGGTTTCTTTGAATGAAAAAGAATACTTTAATTAGTAAGATTGCAATTAATGCGATAATTGCAGCCTTATATGTTGTTTTATCTTTAATAAGTGGGCCGCTAGCGTTTGTTGGTGGTTCTCTTCAATTTAGGCTGAGTGAATTATTAAATTTGTTAATATTTTTTAATCCAATTTATATTTTTGGAGTTTCTTTGGGATGCTTATTAACAAATATTATTTCTCTTTATGGATGGCCAGATTTGATTTTTGGAACATTAGCAACAGTTATTAGTGGACTTTTAATTATTTTAGTATCTAAAACTATTAAAAAGTTATTTATCGCATCATTGATGCCTGTAATTATTAATGCTTTAATTGTTCCCTTTGTTATCTTTTTATATGATACATCAATTGCCTTATATACTTTTTATTGGACATCATTTATGTTTGTAGGATTAGGCGAATTGATTGTTGTAACTATAATTGGTTACCCTTTATTTTTGGTTCTAGTAAAGAAAATTAAAGGAATAAATAAGATAATTTACATCACTCAAAACGAGGATGTTAAATGGTAGAATTTTTAATTTTTATTGAGTTATATATATCGTAATTTAAAAAAGTGCATTCTTGCTTCTCTTTATTTTTGATACGCAAAATGCTAATATAGGACGCTATGAGTAAAGATTTTTATTTAGAAATATTGCATGTTGATAAAAACTGTGGCGCTAGATATGGGATACTTCATACACCTCATGGGGATGTTGAAGTTCCAATGTTTATGCCTGTTGGAACTGTTGGTAGTGTTAAAACGATATCACCAGAAGAGCTTTATGATATGCATGCTGGAGTTGTTCTTGCAAATACATATCATTTACATTTAAGACCTGGCGAAGATATTGTAGACAAAGCAGGAGGCATCCAAAAATTTATGAATTATAATGGACCAATGCTAACTGATAGTGGAGGTTTCCAAGTTTTTTCGCTTGCTAAATCAAGAGATATAAAAGAAGAAGGTGTTACATTTAAATCTCATTTAAATGGAGACAAAATTTTCTTTTCGCCTGAAATTGTTATGGGCATTGAAGAAAAAATTGGAGCTGATATTGCAATGTCTTTTGATGAATGCATTCCTTATCCAGCAACTAGAAAATATGCTGAAGAATCAACCCTTAGAACTTTAAGATGGGCAAAAAGAGGAAAAGAAGCTCATAAAAAAGAGGATCAAGCACTTTTTGGAATTGTTCAAGGTGGAGATTTCGAAGATTTAAGAAAAATGTGTGCTGAAGAACTTGTTAAAATGGATTTTGATGGATATTCAATTGGCGGAACATCAATTGGCGAACCAAAAGAAGTTTGTTTTAGAATGATTGATTATGCAATTAAATATCTTCCTGAAGGCAAACCTCGATATTTAATGGGGGTCGGATCTCTTGATTATATGCTTGAAGGGGTTGCAAAAGGTGTTGATATGATGGATTGTGTTTTGCCAACAAGAATTGCGCGACATGGAACATTAATGACTCATAATGGTAGGGTTAACATTAAAAATGAGAAATATAAAGAAGACTTTACAACATTAGATTCTGAATGCGATTGCTATACTTGTAAAAATTTTACAAAAGCTTATTTAAGACATCTTTATGTAGCAGATGAAGCTTTTGGGAAGAGGCTTTTAAGTATTCACAATTTAAGATTTTTAATTTCTATTATGGAAGGTGCAAGAGAAGCCATAAAAGAAGATAGATTCTTAGAATATAAAGATGAAGTTTTAAGAAAATATGGAGACAAGAGAGGCTTTTAAATGGATATAAATTTATTTGATTATTATTTGCCTGAAGAACTTATTGCTCAAACACCATGCAAAAAAAGAGATAATTGTCGTTTAATGGTTATCAATAGAGAAGATGAAACATATGAAGACAAGCATTTTTATGATATTTGCGATTATTTAAATAAAGGTGATGTTTTAGTTAGAAACAATACTAAGGTTATACCTGCTAGACTTTATGCTGTTAAAGAAGGAACTGGCGCCAAAGTTGAAGTATTACTTTTAAAAGATATTGGTGATGATACTTACGAAGCTCTTTGTGGAAATGCAAAAACTATAAAAGAAGGTACAGTTTTGCATTTTAAAGATGATATTTTGATTGGCACATGTGTTAAGGTTTTAGATGAAGGAATTAGACATATCAAATTTAAATATCATGGAATTTTCTTAGAAGAATTAGATAAAATCGGACTTATGCCATTACCTCCATACATTAAAAAACAAGTTAGCGATAATAGTGATTACCAAACTGTTTATGCAAAAGTTGAGGGAAGTGCTGCAGCTCCAACTGCAGGATTTCATTTTACTAATGAATTATTAGAAAAATTAAAAGAAAAAGGTGTAATTATTGTTGATATTACTTTGAATGTTGGTCTTGGTACATTTAGACCTGTAAAAGTTAGTGATACAAAAAATCATGTTATGCATTCCGAATATTTTGAAATGAGTGAGGAAGCCGCAAAAACTTTGAACCTTGCAAAAAAAGAAGGAAGAAGAATTATTGCTTGTGGCACAACTTCTGTTAGAACATTAGAAGCTGTTTATTCAAAATATGGAACATTTAAGGGATGTAAAGAAAACACAAATATATTTATACAACCTGGTTATGAATATAAAGCCGTGGATGCTGTAATTACTAATTTTCATTTACCAAAATCTACGCTCGTAATGCTTGTTAGTGCATTCATGGGTAGAGAATTTACTTTAAATTGCTACAAACATGCTGTAGAAGAAAAATATAGATTCTTTAGTTTTGGGGATGCAATGTTTATTTATGGAAAATACGATTACTCAAAAAACAAATTATTATAAAGAATCTTTAAAAGAATATAAAAAAATTAGGAAAGAAAATGGTAATAAAAAACCTAAACTTTTATTACATGTTTGTTGTGGGGCTTGTTCTTGTTATCCTTTAATTTTTTTGGTTGATTTGTTTGATGTTACAATTTTATTTTCTAATTCAAATATTTATCCATACGAAGAATATCAAAAAAGGTTAAATGCTTTAAAAGATTATGTTAAGGTTATCGAAAAGAAACTACAAACTAATATAAAAATTGTAGAAGATACATATGATCATAAGAAATTCATTTGTGAACTTGTCCCATTCAAGGATGAACCTGAAGGAGGAAAGAGGTGTCATAAATGCATTAGAATGCGTATGGAGCGACTTTTTGATTATGCGGAGAATAACGGATATAATTTAGTTACAACCGTAATGTCAATATCGCGTAATAAAGATACTTTTTATTTAAATTCCTTAGGGAAAGAATTAGAAGAGAAGCATAAAGGTATAAAGTATTTCGTTAATGATTTTAAAAAGAACGGTGGGCAAGATTTGGGTGTTGAATTATCTAAAGTTTTTAATGTTTATCGTCAAGATTATTGTGGCTGCGAATTTAGTTTGAGAAGGGGAGAAAATGAGTGAAATTAAAGTCTCTGTCATAGTTCCTATTCATGGAGTGGAAAAGTATTTAAAAAGATGTTTGGGTTCATTGCTTGATCAAGATTTTAATATGCCTTATGAGGTATTATGTGTAAGTGATTCTCCAAATGATAAATCTCCTGAAATCATAGATGAATTTGTTACGAATAATCCTCAAATTTTTAAAAGAATTGATGTTTCTAATGGCAATGTTTCATTTACAAGGAATGATGGCTTAAAAGCAGCAAAAGGCGAATATGTTGCTTTTGTTGATGGTGATGACTTTGTTTCAAAAGATTATATCTCTTATTTTTATAAAACAGCGATTGAAAAGAATGCTGATATAGTCATCACTAATTTTTATATGTATAAAAAAGGTAAAAAAAGTAAGTTTTTCTTATCGCTTATTCCATATAAAGGTTATATTTCTCAAAGAAAAGCTGTTCAATTTATGGCAAATGATATCTTCATAAGAGGTTATCTTTGGTATAAGTTTTTCAAACGAGATATTTTAAAGGATTGTAAATTTATTGATATTAAAAAGACTGTTGAAGATTTAACGTTTTCAGCAATGGCTTTTATGAACTCGAAAAAAATTTATTGGACGCAAAAAAGAAATTATTATTATGTTTACCATGATGGTTCGATAACTAAGGATTGGGATGCTTTTAAATATGTCCAATTATCCATTAATTTTTTAGCTTTCATAAAAATTTATGCCGTTGCTACTTATGGAGAAAAAGAAGGCAGTAAGTTCTTTAATTTTAGTTTGTTTATTCGTAGGTTTATTTTCTTATATTATGTGACAATTTCTAAATATTCATTCAAAGAAAAAATTAGTATTTTTAGAAATATCAAACAGGAATTGCGTATTTTAAGGAAACATGTAACATATACGAATTCTCCATGGGAAAGCGTAATTAAAGAAGCTGGATTAGATCGCGTTAAAGAAGATATTATTTTTGATAAATCTAAATACATTGATTTGATTCAATATTCAAACAAAATTAAGAAATAAATATTTAAATGCAAAAAAGATTATTTATTGTATACTTTTTAAGGTGGTTTTATGAGTTTAAAATTTGATATTTTGATGATTAATGCAAAAGCAAAAGAAGATGCATCTAAAGGCAATAAAGTCATTAATGGATGCGTAGGAACATTACGTGATGACGAACATAATTTATTAACTTTTACTGAAGTTAAAAAAGTTTTAAGAGATTATGCATGTTCATATCTAGATTATGCTCCTGTTGTAGGCTACAAATCTTTTAAAGAAGGTGTTGTAAAATGGCTTTTTGATAGACCTGAAGATATCTTAAATTCTAAGTTATTTTCGTTTGGTGCAACAATGGGTGGAACTGGCGCTTTAGCGACTTCTTTTAAAATTGCAGCAAAAGAGAATGCAATTTTAATATATGGCGATATTGTTTGGCCAAACTATGTTACTATTTCAGAAGAAGCGGGTGTAAAAACTGAAAGATTTGAAACCATCAAAGATGGTAAATTTAATTTTGATGGTCTTATAAAAGCAATTGATTTTTCATTAGAAAAAACTAACAAAGTAGTTATTTTAATTAATGATCCTTGCGAGAATCCTATTGGTTATTCATTTAATAGCGAAGAAACAAATGAATTATTTAAAATCTTGGATAAATATAATGAAAATTCAAATAAAGTTGATTTAATCTTAGATATTGCATATGTGGATTATGCAAGTTCACATTTGGAAAGTCTTGATTATTGTTATAAAAAGAATAATTTTAATATTTATTTGACATTCAGTGGTTCAAAATCTTTTGGTATTTATGGTATTAGATGTGGTGCTCTTTTAGCATTTGCAAAAGATGTAGAAAATGCTAAATATATTCAAAGCGAAATTGCTGCTTATTCAAGGGGTACTATAAGCAGTCCAAATGGTCAAGCTATTGGACCTTTAAGCGAAGTGTTAAATGATTCAGAATCAAAAAAGAACATTCAAAAAGAAATTCGATTGTATCGAGATATTTTGAATTCAAGAGGGAAATGTGTTATTGAAAATTTAAATAAACATTGTGTTGGATATTTGCCTTATCACGATGGTTTTTATATTACTTTAAAAACTAAGAAAAATGCATATGAAATTTGTGAAAAATTATTTGATAGACATATTTATTTAGCGCCTATTTCGGACAAACATATTAGGGTCGCTATTTGCTCAGTTTCTTGTGAAGAAATCTCTAAAATTGTTGAAGAAATTTCTAAAATTGAGAACGAATAAATTAAAAATTTTATTAAAAATGAATGAAAAAGCAGTGGAATTTCAAATTAAGAAATTCACTATTTTTTTCAAAATTTTGTCGATTTTTATTGACTTTATATTATATATAAAGCTATTATATTACACGCTGACTGATGTGATGATTTGCGAGATTGCTGATACACCGACAGGCGTTGTCATGAGTGGTTATCAGGTAACTCGTAATGAGCATTATCGAAAGCCTGTTATTGAAAGGAGAAAAAATTCATGGCAAAAGTCAAAAAGATTAGAGTTCGTTTACAAGCTTATGACCACAAAGTGTTAGATTTTGCGGTAAGTAAAATTGTAACTGCAATTCGAAACACAGGTGCTGAAGTAGTCGGACCTATTCCACTTCCAACGGAAAAACAAGTCTACACAATCTTAAGAGCTGTCTTTAAATACAAAGACTCTCGTGAACAATTTGAGATTAGAACACATAAGAGAATTATCGATATCACTAATCCAAACAATGCAACAATTGAAGCTTTACGTAAGTTAGATCTTCCAAGTGGTGTTGATATCGATATCAAGTTATAGGAGGTAAGGCACAATGAAAAGTATCATCGGTAGAAAAATTGGTATGACCGAGGTATATGCAGAAGATGGAACAATGTATGCCGTCACTGTTGTAGAAGTCTTACCAAACGTTGTTACCCAAAAGAAAACTGTCGAGAAAGATGGTTATGAAGCTCTTCAAGTCGGATATGAAGACAAGAAAGAGAAAAATGTAAATAAACCAATGAAAGGTATTTACAAGAAAGCTAATGTTTCACCAAAACAACATTTATATGAATTAAAGGGTGATGAACTTAGCAATTATGAAGTCGGTCAAGAAATTAAAGCTGATATCTTCCAAATTGGTGATGTAGTTGATGTAATTGGTCATTCAAAAGGAAGAGGATATGCTGGTGTTATTAAGAGATGGCATCACAAAATCGGACCAAAAGGACATGGTAGTGGTTACCACAGAGGTCAAGGTTCATTTGCTAACAATGGCCGTTGCAATAACCGTGTTATCCCAGGCAAGAAGATGGCTGGACACATGGGCAATGATAGAGCAACTGTCTTAAATGCTCGTGTTATTGCAGTTGATGCAACCAAAAATTATATCTTAGTTAGTGGTGGAGTTCCTGGTAGTAAATTAAGCATCGTTATGATTCGTAGCGCTGTTAAAGGAATTAAACATCCAGAAACAATTAAACCATTACTTGATAGAGCTGCTTATGATGCTGCTATTGCTCAAAAGGCTGCTGAAGAAGCTGCTGCAAAAGAAGCAAAGAAAGCAGAAGAAAAAGCAAAAGTTGAAGCCGCTAAGAAAGCTGCTGAAGAAAAGAAAGCTGCTGAACAACGTGCTGCAGCTGAAGCTAAAAAAGCTGAAGAGGCTGCTTCAAGTGAAGCAAGTGCTCCAAGCGAAGAAAATAAATAGTAGAAAGGAAATCATTTATGGCTAATACAATGAAATTAAAAGTATTTAAACAAGATGGTTCAGAAGCTTCTACTGTTGATGTTTCCAAAAATGTATTTGGATTTGAAGCTGATGGTTCAGAATCTGCAATGTTCAACGCTGTTCTTGTTTATAGAGCAAACTTAAGACAAGCAACTGCCAAAACTAAAAAGAGATTTGAAGTTTCTGGTGGTGGTAAAAAACCATTCAGACAAAAAGGAACTGGTAGAGCAAGAGCTGGTTCATCAAGATCACCAATTTGGGTTGGTGGTGGAACCGTATTTGGTCCTACTGGAGTCCAAAACTTCAAGATTAGACAAAACAAGAAAGAACATGCTATTGCAGTCAAGAGTGCATTAAGCCTCTTAGCTAAGAAAGATATGGTTGTTCTTGATGGTTTAAAAGTTGAAGGTAAAACTAAGGAAATTGTCAAATTATTAGAAGCATTAAAAATTAATGAAAATAAGGTTTTAATCGTCAGTGAAGATGATAAAGTCTTACAAGCTTCAAACAATCTTCCAAATGTTTTAAATAGAAGTTATGACAATTTAAGTGTTTACGATTTATTAAATACTGAAAAACTTGTCATCGTTAAAGAAGATTTAAAGAAATTAGAGGAGGGACTTAAATAATGGCTAAAGAAAAGAAAGTCGCTGAAGTTAGCGAAGTTAAAGAAGAAAAGAAACCAGCTAAGAAAGCCGCTAAAAAAGAAGCTGTTAAAGAAGTTTCTTCAAAATTCCCAAAAGCAACAATTCATGATCACGAAGTAATTATTGAACCAATAATTACTGAAAAGAGCATGAGCTTAACTTCCGAACAAAATAAAGCAACCTTTAAAGTTCAAAAGGATGCAAATAAGATCGAAATTAAGAATGCTATTCAAAGAATTTATGGCGTTAAAGTTTTAGAAATTAAAACTGTTAATGTTAAACCAAAGAGAACTACTCGTGGAAGTAGATTCCAAGGTAAATTAAGTGGATACAAAAAGGCCGTTGTCCGTTTAGAAAGTGGACAAGCAATTGACCTTTTCAAGGAATAAACCCGTATCCTTATATAATATAGGAGAAAAAATATGCCAATTAAAAGTTATAAACCATATACTCCTTCAAGAAGAGCTATGCAAACTACTTCTTACGAGGAAATTACAAAGAGCACTCCTGAGAAATCATTAGTTGTTACCTTAAAAAAGACTGGTGGAAGAAATAACCAAGGCGTTATCACTTGCCGTCACATTGGTGGAGGTAATAAGAGAAAATATCGTATTATCGATTTCAAAAGAGATAAGAAGGGTGTTCCTGGAAAAGTTAGCGCTATCGAATATGATCCAAACCGTAATGCTTTCATTGCTTTGATTAATTATGTCGATGGTGAAAAGAGATATATCATTCAACCAAAAGGTTTAAAGGTTGGAGATAAAATCATTAGTGATGATCAAACAGATATCGTTGTTGGTAACTGTTTAAAACTTGAAAATATCCCAGAAGGTACTGTCGTTAACTGTGTTGAACTTAAACCTGGAAAAGGTGGTCAACTCTGTCGTGCTGCTGGATGTAGCGCTCAAGTACTTGGTAAAGAAGGAAAATATGTCATTATCCGTTTACAAAGCGGTGAAATGCGTAAAATCTTAGCAAGTTGTAGAGCTACAATCGGTTCAGTCGGTAATGAAGATTATACCCTTGTTAATGTTGGTAAAGCCGGTAAAACAAGATGGATGGGAACAAGACCTACCGTTAGAGGTAGCGCAATGAACCCACCTGATCACCCACATGGTGGTGGTGAAGGTAAGTGTCCAGTTGGTCACGATGCACCACGTACTCCATGGGGCAAGAGAGCTTTAGGTCTCAAGACCCGTAAGAATAAGAAAGCTTCTACCAAGCTTATAATTCGTAGAATAAATGATAAATAGTAAAGGAAAGGAGAGATAAATATGTCAAGAAGTCTTAAAAAAGGACCATTCGTTGATGGACACCTTATGAAAAAAGTCCAAGAACTCAATGAAAGCAATAAAAAAGCTATCATCAAGACTTGGAGTAGAAGAAGTACAATTTTCCCAGATTTTGTCGAGCACACCTTTGCTGTTTATAACGGTCATACCTTTATTACAGTTTATGTAACACAAGATATGGTTGGTCACAAATTAGGTGAATTCGCCCCAACAAGAACTTTCAAAGGTCACTTTGGAAATAATGCTGAGGATAAGGCCGCAAATATGGCAGCAGCTGGTGTTAAACCATCTGCAAAGAAATAGGAGATAAGTTATGGCAGAAAAAATTGAAAAGAAACCAGTAGCTAAGAAAGCTCCAGCAAAGAAAGCTGAAACTAAAGCTGCTCCAGTTAAAGAAAAGAAATCTCCAAAAGCTAAAGTTGCTGAAGAAAAGAAAGTTGAAGTTAAAGAAGAAAAGAAATCAACTAAGAAAGTCAGTGCTAAGAAAGTCGAAGAAGTTAAACCAACAGTCACTGAAGCAAAAGCAAGTGCACTTAGCGTTAAAATTACTCCTCGTAAAGCAAGATATGTTCTTGATGCAATAAGAGGGAAAGATGTTGATGAAGCTCTTGGAATCTTAGCAAATAGTGGCAGAGCAAAAGCAAATAGAATTGTTTCAAAATTAATTCTTAGTGCAAAAGCTAATGCAACTAATAACTACAACATGAATGAAGAAAAATTATATATTGCTTCAATTCAAGCAAGCGATAGTATCAAGATGAGAAGATATCTTCCACGTGCTAAAGGTAGCGCTAGTGGAATGGTTAAGAGATATTCAAATATCTATGTAACCTTAAAGGAAAGAGATTAGGAAAGGAGAGAAAACAATGGGTCAAAAAGTTAATCCAGTCGGACTTAGAATCGGTTTAAATAAAGATTGGTCCAGTAGATGGTTTGCAGAAAATAAAGATTTTTCTACTTTCTTACTCGAAGATAGCAATACTCGTAAATATCTTGAAAAAACAATCGCTAAAGATGCTTATTTAAGCCATATTGATATCGAAAGAAAGAAAACTGATAAAGGTTATAACGTTAATGTTCAAATCTTTGTTGCTCGTCCAGGTTTCGTTATTGGCGAAAAAGGTGCCAACATTGAAGTTTATAAGAAAGCTATCAGTAAAATTTGCAATGGTGCAAATATTAAAATTGATGTTATCGAAGTTAAAAATCCTAGCTTAGATGCACGTATCGTCAGCGAACAAATTGCTGATCAACTTGAAAGACGTGCTTCCTTCCGTATTGCTCAAAAGAAAGCAATTATGCAAGTTAGAAAAGCTGGTGCAAGAGGTATTAAAACTCGTGTTTCAGGAAGACTTGGCGGTGCTGAAATTGCTCGTGAAGAAGGATATAAAGAAGGAACTATGGCAATCAATACCTTAAGAACTGATATTGATTATGCAATTAGTGAAGCTCATACCACTTATGGAAAACTTGGTGTCAAAGTCTGGATTTCAAGAGGAGAAAAAGAATTTGGTAAATTTGAAGAAGAAACTCAAAAGAGTGATGCTGAAATCAACGCTCCAAAATTCAATAAGGGTGGAGATAGAGGAGATAGAAACAACAAACGTTTTGCTCCTAAAAAAGAAAACAATGCTCCAGTAAAAGAAGAAGCTAAGAAAGGAGAATAACTATGTTACAACCAAAAAGAGTTAAATATAGAAGACCACATATTATTAAATATGAAGGTTTATCAAAAGGTGGTAACGAAGTAGCCTTTGGTGAATATGGTTTACAAGCCACTGAAGGTGCTTGGGTAAGTGATCGTCAAATTGAAGCTTGCCGTGTTATCTTATCTCGTTACACTAAAAGAACTGGTAAATCATGGATTAGAATTTTCCCTCACTTAGCAAAAACTAAGAAACCTGCTGAAGTTCGTATGGGTTCAGGAAAAGGTAATCCAGAATACTGGGTCGCAGTCGTTAAAAAGAATAGAATTTTATTCGAAGTTGCTGGTATTCCAGAAGAACTCGAAAAAGAATGCTTAAGAATGTGTTCCTATAAGTTACCACTTAAGTGCAAGATCGTTAAAACTAATAGAAAAGTCGCTAATTACGTTCATTCAGATAGTGATGCAGTTGTCGCTCCAAGCGAAAATGCTCCTACTCAACCAGAAGTTATCCATGGTGGTAATGAAGTGAATGAAGGTGCTGTAGCTGATAAATCACAAAAGAAGGAGAGTACTAGATAACTATGAAAATCGAAGAAATTAAGAAAATGTCTACAGAAGATTTAAATAGTAAAGTATATTCCCTTAAAGAAGAGTTATACGATCTTCGTAGAAAAAAAGCTGTTGGACAATTAGAAAATCTTTCTCATATTAAAGAAGTTAGAAAAGACATTGCTCGTATCTATACTGTTTTGAAAGAAAGAGAACTTGGAATTAAATAAGGAGTAAGTTATGGATAAACGTAGAAGAATTCAAGGTGTCGTTTTTTCAAATAAAAACGATAAAACCATTGGCGTTATGTTAAGCGGTTATAAAAAACACTCCAAATATTTAAAGAGAGTTCAATTTAGAAGCAAATATTATGCTGATGATCCAAAAAATGAAGCTAAGGTTGGTGATTTAGTCACTATTGAAGAGTGCAGACCAATCTCAAAAACAAAAAGATTTAAACTTGTTTCAATAGATAAGAAAGCTTTAGAAGAAATTAAAGTTTCTGAAGAAGCTGCTGTTGAAGAAGTCTTACATGATGAAGACAAGAGTGAAGAAGAAACTAAGGAGGAAAACTAGTTATGATACAAACAGAAACCAATTTAGTTGTAGCTGATAATAGCGGCGCTCACCTTGTTAGAGTCTTCAGACTCTATGGTGGTAGCCATAGAAAATCAGTTTCAGTCGGCGATATCGTCTTATGTGCTGTTAAAGATGCAGAACCAGCTGGAAAAGTTAAAAAGAGTCAAATCGTTAAAGCTGTTATTGTTCGTACATCTTATCCAATTCAAAGAAAAGATGGCAGTTCAATCAGATTTGATGACAATGCTTGCGTTATTATTGATGACAATAAAAACCCAGTTGGAACACGTGTTTTCGGACCTGTTGCCCGTGAAATTCGTGAAAAAGGTGGAGATGGATTTATGAAGATTATCTCCCTTGCAACTGAAGTTTTATAGAAAGGATAAATGCTATGAAAATTAAAACTGGTGATAAGGTCATTGTCATAAGTGGCAAAGACAAGGGTAAAACTGGTGTTGTTCAAAAAGTTTATCCTAAAGTTAATAAAGTTGTTGTTGAAGGCGTTAATATTCATAAAAAACACCTCAAACCAACTCAACAAAATCCAGAAGGAAGCATTCAAGAAATGTATGCTCCACTTGATGCTAGCAAGGTAATGTATTACGATGCTAAAGCAAAGAAGGGAACAAGACTTGGATATAAAGTTTCCAAAGATGGATCAAAAGTTAGATTCGCTAAAAAGAGCGGTCAAGAAATTAAGTAAAGGAGAGAATTATGGCAGAAGAAAAGAAAAGTGTTGCTAAAAAATCAGTAAAAGCTGATTCTCCAAAAGCTCCAAAAGAATCTAAACCAGAAGCAAAGAAAGTTTCTAATGGTCATAAAGAAGCTACAAATACTACAAGACTTTTAGAAAAATACAACAAAGAGATCAAACCAGAACTTTTAAAGAAGTTCGAATATAAGAGCGTTATGCAATGCCCAAAACTTGAGAAGATTGTTGTCAATATTGGTGTTGGTGATGCAACTCAAGATGATAAGAGACTTGATGAATGTGTTGAAGAAATTGCTTTAATTACAGGACAAAAATGTGTTGTTACTAAAGCTAAAAAATCAATTGCTCCATTTAAATTAAGAGAAGGACAATCAATTGGTTGTAAAGTTACTCTTAGAGGAGTCAGAATGTATGAATTCTTTGATAAACTCGTATCAATTGCTCTCCCACGTGTCCGTGATTTTAGAGGTGTTTCTAAAAACTCATTCGATGGAAGAGGAAATTATACTTTAGGTGTTAAAGAACAACTTATATTCCCAGAAATTGATTATGATAAGGTTGGCAAGGTTAGAGGTATGGATGTCGTTATCGTAACCACTGCAAATAGTGATGAAGAAGCATATGCATTACTTAAAGCCTTAGGTATGCCTTTCAGTAAATAGTTAGGAGGAAATAAACATGGCAAAGAAAAGTTTAATTGCAAAACAAGAGCGTAAGCCAAAGTTCTCAACTCGTGCTTATTCTCGTTGTAAAAGATGTGGACGTCCTCATGGCGTTTACTCAAAATTCGGATTATGTAGAATTTGCTTAAGAGAGCTTGCTTATAAAGGTGAGATCCCTGGCATGAAGAAATCTTCATGGTAATTATTAGGAGGAAAAAACGATGCATCAAGATCCAATAGCCGATATGCTAACAAGAATTAGAAACGCTAACGCTATTCGTAAAGACAGTGTTTCTATGCCTTCTAGTAAAATTAAAGTCGGAATCGCTAAGATTCTTCTTAGTGAAGGTTTTATAAAAGATTATAAAGAAAGCAAAGTCAGTGAAGGTAAAAAAGAATTAACAATTACCTTAAAATACGGACCAAATGGTGAAAGAGTCATCTCTGGACTTAAGAGAATTTCAAAACCTGGTCTTAGAGTCACTGCTGATAGCAAAAACTTACCAAGTGTCTTAAGAGGTTTAGGTATTGCTATCATCTCAACTAGTAAAGGACTTTTAACCGATAAAGAGTGTAAAGCTCAAAATGTCGGTGGCGAAGTTATTTGCTACATCTGGTAGGAGGTAAGAATATGTCAAGAATTGGAAATAAACTTATTAATATACCAGAAGGATTAAATGTCTCAGTTGATGGTGATGTTATTGATATCAAAGGTAAAGTTGGTGAAGATAAAATTAAATTTGATAAAAACTATGTTGATATCGAAATTAACGATGGAATTATCAAAGTTACTCGTAAAAATGAAGAAAAACACACCAAACAAATGCATGGAACCACTCGTGCTTTATTACATAATGCAATAGTTGGATGTAGTGAAGGATTTACCAAAGAATTAGAACTCGTTGGTATTGGTTATAGAGCAGAACTTAAAGGAAAAGATTTAGTACTTTATGTTGGATATAGCCATCCTGTAACTATTTCTCCACTTGAAGGAGTCACTATTTCATTAAAAGATGCCAACCACGTTGTTGTCACTGGAAGTGATAAATTCAAAGTTGGTCAAGTCAGTGCATTAATTCATGACACACGTAAACCTGAACCATATCAAGGTAAAGGTATTAAGTATAAAGGCGAAGTTATCATCCGTAAGGAAGGTAAGAGAGCTGGTGCTGGTGCTAAATAAGGAGATTAATTTATGATTAAGAAAGTTAGTAAAAATGAAGTCCGTGTTAGAAAACACGTTCGTGTCAGACAAAAAGTCTCCGGTACAAGCGAAAAACCAAGATTATGTGTCTTCAGAAGTAATAAACACATTAGCGCTCAAGTTATTGATGACGTTAAGGGAGTTACCTTAGTTAGCTCATCAAGCGTTGCTTTAAAGCTTAATGATGGTGGTAATGTTGAAGGCGCTAAAAAAGTTGGTGAAGATATTGCTAAGAAATGCTTAGAAAAGAAGATTGATACCGTTGTCTTCGATAGAGCAGGTTATATCTATCATGGTAGAGTTAAGGCTCTTGCCGAAGCCGCAAGAAGTGCAGGCTTAAAATTCTAAGGGAGATCACTTATGGAAAATGAAAACAAAGTAGAAGTTGCTCAAGAAGAGCAAGTTAAAACTGAAGCCCCTCAAACTGAAAATGTTGAAGGACAAGAAAAAGCTCATGACCAACGTGGTCCAAAAAACGGTAGAAATGATCGTAAAGGTGGAAAACGTCCTTTCAATAAACAAAATAGAAAGCCTGAAGTTAAGGAATTCGAAGAAAGAGTAGTTTACATTAACAGAGTCACCAAAGTTGTTAAAGGTGGTAAGAGAATGAAATTCAGTGCTCTTGTTGTTGTTGGAAACCACAAAGGCAAATATGGATTTGCAATGTGCAAGAGTGGTGAAGTCCCAGATGCAATCAAGAAAGCAGTTGATAAATCAAAACGTAATCTTTACGAAATTAAACTTGTTGGAAGTGCAAAAACTATTTCCCACGATGTTATTGGAAAATATGGTGCAACAACAGTTTTCTTAAAACCAGCTTTAGATGGTACTGGAATTATTGCTGGCGGACCAGTCCGTGCTATTTTAGAACTTTGTGGCGTTAATAACGTCTATTCAAAAGTTTATGGTTCCAGAACTTCAGTCAACGTAATTAGAGCTACAAACGCTGCTTTAAATCAATTAAAAGATTATAAATCAGTTCAAGCTTTACGTGGAATTGGCGTAGAAGAAGGAGGAAAAGACGATGTTAAATAACTTAAAACCTGCTTCAGGCAGCCGTAAAAAGAAAATCAGAAGATGTAGAGGTCTTGGAAGCGGACTTGGAAAGAATGGTGGATCTGGTAATAAAGGTCAAAATTCTAGAACTGGTGGCGGAGTCGCTTTAGGATTTGAAGGTGGACAAAACCCACTTTGGAGAAGATTACCAAAGAGAGGTACTGGTTTCAAATCACATTGCCATGTCACCTATGCAGTCGTTTCTTTAACTGATATTAATGAAAAATTCAAGGATGGAGATGTTGTTACAACAACCGAACTCATTGAAAAAGGATTAGTTAAAAAAGAACTCTATGGTACTAAAATTTTAAATGGTACTTTAGAAAAGAAGCTTACAATAAAAGCTGATAAATTCAGTGCAAGTGCACTCGAGACCATTAAAAATACAGGTTCGACTGCAGAAGTTGTTGAGTAAAATTTTAATAGGTCTTATATTATTAAATATTGTAGGATTTTTTAAATGAGGAAGTTCATTGAAGTATTTAAAAACAAAGAAGTTGTTAATCGTATATTTTTTACGATAATGATTTTATTTGTATTTAGAATTGGTGCTGCTATCACAGTTCCTGGCATTGATGTCAGCCAACTTAATGAGCAAATCAATAATAGCAATAGTATATTGGCTATTATGAATTTGCTTGGTGGTGGTGCTTTAAGTAACTTTAGTGTATTTGCTCTAGGTGTTTCACCATATATTACAGCTCAAATTATTATTCAACTTTTAAGTATGGATGTTCTTCCAGCTTTGACTGAACTTACGAAGCAAGGTCAATATGGTCGTAAAAAGATTGAAATGGCTACAAGATATTTAGCCTTAATGCTTGGAGCTGTTCAAGGATATGGTATTATTCAAACCGCGAAAAATGTTAGTTGGATATCTCTTACAATGGAAGAAAATTTCTTCACATATGCTTATATTGTTACAGTTTTAGTAGCTGGTACAATGCTTGTCATGTGGCTTGGTGATCAAATCACTGATAAAGGCGTTGGTAATGGTATTTCAATTATCATTTTTGCAGGTATTGTTGTTTCTCTTCCTAACCAAATTACAACAGCTTTCTCTAAATGGATTTTATCTAGTTGGAGTTTAGGAAGTGCAGAGGCAAGTTTAGGTGTATTTAGATTTATCCTTTATATATTAGCGCTTGTTGCAATTATTGCTTTCGTTACATTTATTGAATTAAGTAAACGTAAAATTCCTGTTCAACATAGTTCAAGAAGTGGCGGAAGTGAAAAAATGAGTAGAGCCAGTTTCTTACCAATTAAGGTAAATAGTGCTGGTGTTATCCCTGTTATTTTTGCTTCATCAATATTAACAGCTCCTAGTATTATTGCTTCATTTATTTCAAGTGATGCAGCTAATGCAAGCTGGCTTGATATATTTAATTATTCAAAATTAACAGACATGGGCAATGGAGTCTATTTCCCATGGGGCTTAATCATTTATATTGTGCTCGTGTTTGCCTTTACATTCTTCTATTCTAATTTACAAATTAATCCAGAAAGAATGGCTGAAGACTTTAAGAAAAACGGCAGTTATATTCCAGGAATTAGACCTGGCGTTGAAACTGAACGTTATGTTAGAAAAGTTTTAAACCGTGTAACCTTAATCGGTGCATTATCCCTTTGCTTTATTAGCGCTCTTCCAGTTGTTTTAACTTTAACTGGTGCATTTGGAGACGATTCTAGTTTAGCAATTGGCGGTACTGGTTTGATCATTGTTGTTGGTGTTGCTATCGAAATTAGTAAGCAAATCGATGGACTTATTGCTGGGAAATCATATGATGAAGTTATGGGAGGAATGTAATTATGTTTCGTTCAATCATTTTACTTGGTGCTCCAGGCGCTGGAAAAGGCACTAATGCAAAACGCATAACTAAAACATTTAATATTCCCCATATTTCTACTGGTGATATGTTTAGAGAAGCAATTAAAAACCATACAAAACTTGGTGAAGAAGCTAGTAGCT
Organism: Acutalibacteraceae bacterium; assembly: GCA_963655445.1. GTDB lineage: Bacteria > Bacillota_I > Bacilli_A > RFN20 > CAG-826 > Onthovivens. The sequence goes on from CAVKEL010000036.1 coordinate 20,742, forward strand.
ATATGCAAAAAGGTCTTCTTGTTCCTGATTCAATTACAATTGGATTAGTAAAGGAAAGACTTGCAAAAGACGATTGTAAAGATGGATTTTTACTTGATGGTTTCCCAAGAAATGTTTCACAAGCTGAAGCATTAAGTGAAATAGGTAAAGATCTAAATCGTCCAATTAATTATGTTATAGACATTAATGTTCCAGAATCTGTTTTAAAAGATAGAATCTGTGGCAGACGTGTTTGTAAGGTTTGTGGCGCTCCATACCACGTAACTAATATGAAACCAAAAGTCGAAGGTGTTTGCGACTTATGTGGAGGCGAGCTTATTCAAAGAAAAGATGACAATGAAGAAGCTTTAAAGGTTCGACTTAGTGAGTATCATAAGCAAACAGAACCTCTTGAAAAGTATTATTCTAATGTTCTTTATACCATTGATGGAACAAAGAATTTAGATGATTTACTTGAAGAAATTAAAGGAATCTTAGGAGAATAGTTATCTTGATTATTGAAAAATCTCCTCGAGAAATTGCTTTAATGAAAGAAGCCGGGGAAGTTTTAATTGGTCTATTTGATCTATTGGAAGAAAACACTGTACCTGGCAAAACAACCAAAGAATTAGATAGCTTAGCTAGAAAGTATATCCTCTCAAAAGGGGGATATCCTTCTAGTTATCACTATGAAGGATTCCCTGGTAATATCTGCATCTCAGTCAATGATACTTTGATTCATGGTATCCCTAGCGATAAGATTGTCTTAAAAGAAGGCGATATTGTGAGTTATGATTGCATGTGTACAAAACATGGTTATGTTGCAGATGCTTGCCGTACTTTTCCAGTTGGTAAGGTAAGCGAAGAAGCAAAAAGACTCATTGAAGTTACAAGAAATTGTTTCTTTAATGCAGTGAAACTTGTTAAACCTGGAATTCATCTTGGCGTCATTAGTCACGAAATCGAAAAAACTGCAAGAGAAGCAGGTTATACTGTGACTCCGCTTTACACGGGACATGGAGTTGGTAGAGATGTTCACGAAGACCCATATGTTCCAAATTGTGGTAAAGAGACAGATGGACCAATTTTAAGAAAAGGAATGACTATTGCAATTGAACCAATGGTTAATGAAGGCAAAGTTGACTTAATCACTTTAAAAGATGGTTGGACTGTTAAGACTAAAGATGGAAAGTTATCTTGTCATTACGAAAATACGGTTGTAATTACAGATGACGGTTATGAGATTATCACTTTAAAAAAGGAGAATTAAATGGCTAAACAAGATGTTATTACCGTCGAGGCGGTTGTTGTTGAAAGTTTACCAAATTGTAATTTTAAGGTAAAACTTGAAAACGATGTTGTAATTCATGCCACTGTTTCTGGTAAAATCCGTATGCATTACATTCGCATCTTACCAGGTGATCGAGTTACTATTGAATTATCGCCTTATGATTTAAACAATGGCAGAATTGTTTTTAGACATAAGTAGTCTAAAGGAAATAGGAGAAAAAAGATGAAAGTTAGACCATCAGTTAAACCTATTTGTGACAAGTGCAGAGTCATTAAAAGACATGGTGTTGTTATGGTTATTTGCAGCAACCCAAAGCACAAACAAAGACAAGGTTAATTTTTGAAAGGAAGAAAATAAGATATGGCACGTATTGTTGGTGTTGATATTCCAAATGAGAAAGTTGTTAGAGTCTCATTAACTTATATTTATGGTATCTGCGACACTTTAGCTAAACAAATTTGTGAAACTGCAAAAGTTGATCCACAAAAGAGAGTTAAAGATTTAACCGAAGAAGAAACTGCAGCAATTAGAGCTGCAATTGGTCATCACAAAGTTGAAGGTGACTTACGTAGAGAGCAAATGCTCAATATTAAAAGATTACAAGAAATTGGCTGCTATAGAGGTATTAGACATAGAAGAGGTCTTCCAGTAAGAGGACAAAGAACTAAAACTAATGCTCGTACTCGTAAAGGTCCACGTAAGACTATTGCGAATAAGAAGGAAGCCGTTAAGTAATAGGGGAGGGATGAATTTATGGCAAAGAAACAAACTACCCGTAAGAAAAAGATTAAGAGATCGTTTTCAAAAGCAGTCGCTCACATTCATGCTTCATTCAATAACACAATTGTTACAATTACAGATGAACAAGGAAACGTTATTGCTTGGAGTAGCACAGGTGTTTTAGGCTTTAAAGGTGCTAAAAAATCTACACCATTTGCTGCTCAAAGTGCTGCTGAAGCTGCAGGAAAGAGTGCTTTTGAACAAGGTATTAGAACTGTTGATGTTGATGTTAAAGGACCAGGAGCTGGTAGAGAAAGCGCAATTAGAGCTTTAACTAATGCTGGTTTAACTGTTACTAGTATTAACGATTCAACTCCAATCCCACATAACGGATGTCGTCCACCAAAGAGACCAAGAGGATAATAGATATTTATGGCAGAGAACGAAATTAAAATTGCTCATCCTTTTGAAAAGTGTAACTTCAGATTAGCATTTGAATCTCAAGAAGAAAATTATGCTAAGGTTGTTGCTGAACCTTTAGAAAAAGGATTTGGCATTACTGTTGGTAATGCTTTACGTAGAGTATTGTTAAGTGCTTTACCTGGAACTTCGGTCTATGCAGTTGAAGTTGAAGGTGCAGTACATGAATTTACTGCTCTAGACGGAATTGAAGAAGATTTAACACAAATCATTCTCAATTTAAAAGAATTAGTTATTAAATCAGATACAATTGGCGAAGCTGAATATGTTGTTAATGTTGATGTTAAAGGTTCAAAGACTTTATATGCTGGAGACCTTGTTTGTCCAACCGGCATCGAAATCATTAACAAAGATTTAATCATTTGCCATATCGCAGATGGTGGTCATTTAAAGATGACTCTTCATATTAGAAACGGACGTGGATTTGCTACTTCTGAAGAAAATAAAGTATATCCTCTTCCAATCCATTCAATTGCTACCGATAGTAACTATTCGCCAATTGAACGTGTTAATTATAAAGTTGAAGGGACTCGTGTTGGTCACGATTCAAGATATGATAAATTAACTCTTGAGGTTTGGACTAATGGTGCAATTACTCCAATTGATGCTATTGCACTTGCAACTAAGATCTTAATGAATTATTTCTCAAATTTCTTAGATTTAAATAAAGGATTTGACGAACTTGGTTTAACAAAAGATCCAGAAGTTAAGAAAGAACAAACTTTTGAAAATGTACCAATTGAAGATTTAGACTTCAGTGTAAGATCAAGCAATTGCTTAAAGAGAGCTGGTATTACAACTGTTGCTGAATTAACTGAAAAGAGTGAAGCTGAAATGATGAAGGTTAGAAACTTAGGCAAGAAATCACTTAAAGAAGTTAAGGAAAAACTTGCTAGTATGGGTTTATCCTTCAAGGATAGCAAGGAGGAATAGACAATGCAAATCGGAAGAAAGAATGTCCATGGTAAGGGTGGCGTTAGATTTAAGACACCTTATACATCTAGCAAAAAGAAAGCTCAAGTTCGTAATTTAGTTACTGAACTTATAGTTTATGAAAAAGTAACTTGCACTAAGAGCATGACTAAAGATGTAATTAAAGAATTTGATCATTTAGTTACATTATCCAAAAGAGGCGATCAACATAGCAAACGTTTAGCAGCCGCTGTTGTTAAACATTACAATGTTGATGAAAATACAACTGCTTTAGATAAGTTATTTAATGATTTAGCAAAACAATTTGCTAATAGAAATGGCGGTTATTTAAGAGTTTTAAAACTTGAAAACCGTAAAGGAGATAATGCCCCTGTTAATATGCTTGTTTATAGCAAGTAATTAAACAAAATGTATAAGCCCTCGATTTTGAGGGCTTTTTAAATGGGGAAATGATGAATTTTTGAAAAAGAAGTCGAAACGTATATAAAAATTTTAGAAAAATGCACATATGAAACTTGCTAAAAATAATAATGTTCATTTATGCACTTTTTTAAAATTCATTGTCAAATAAGCATTAAATTTTTAAATTTCTATTTTTATGGTTATATTAATGGTGGAGGTAGGAACTATGGAATATAGAAAGGTTACTATTATTGGAGATGGAACTGTTGGATCAACTACAGCATTCACTTTATTAATGAAAAAGTATATAAATGAAATTTGCATCATTGATCTAAATAAAGAAAAAGTTGAAGGTGATATACTTGATATGAATCAAGGTATGTCATTTGTTTCTAGTAAGAAAATTAAAGTTGGCGCATATGAAGATATAAAAGATTCAAGTTTAGTAATTATTACAGCAGGTGCCGCCCAGAAAGAAGGCGAGACAAGACTTGATTTATTGAATAAAAATATTCACATTTTTGAATCAATTCTTTCGCAAGTTAAACCAAACTTAAATGATAGTTGCATTGTTTTAGTTGTTTCTAATCCAGTAGATATTTTAAGTTATTATACTTATAAATATTTAGGCATTGATGAAAAAAGAGTTATTGGTAGTGGAACAGTACTAGATTCAAGTCGTTTAAAAGTGCTATTAAGCCAGGATACACATATTGATCCAAAAAATATCCATGCTTATGTTATTGGTGAACATGGCGATTCAGAAGTTGTTGCATTTAGCGCTTCATCAATTGCTGGAATTCCTGTAAAAGATTATTGTAAGCAATGTAAAAAGTGTGATTTAAAGAGGCTTGAAAATTTAGAAGAAATTTCTAAAACAGTTAGAAATGCTGCATATGAAATAATTAAGAAAAAAGGTGCTACATTCTACGCTATTGCACTTTCGGTTGAGAAAATAGTGGACACTATTTTAAATGATACCCATAGTGTATTAACTGTTAGTAGTTATATAAAAGATGCTTTCAATGGTCAAATCAAAGATGTATACATATCGTTGCCTTGTGTTGTTTCAAGAAACGGAATAGAAAAGCGTTTAGATGTTAGTTATTCTTTGGAAGAAGGCGTAAAACTAATAGAATCCGCTCAAAAATTAAAGAAAACATTTGATGAATTGAAAATATAAAAAGATGGCCGATTATTCGGTCATCTTTTTGCATAAAAAACTCATGGAATCACCATCTAGATATGGAATGATTAAATTTATATTTAAT